>JANPFC010000134.1:0-25035 GCA_031423235.1 Chlamydiota bacterium
TAGGCCACTCGAAGAAGCAGGAACCCACCGAAGTGAGTCAGTTAGTTTCTAACTGAACACCGTAGGAATCCCCTTCCTTTAGGAAGGGGAGGATGTCAATCAACTCTCTACTCAGAATCAGTTCTGTTGAGTTCTTTCCGATCCGCTTCAAATGCTGTCATGGCTTGCACCGCAGTTAGGCGGAGAGTTGGGTCTGGATGGGTCATCTTGTCCAGGATGGCGCTGAGCGCTTCGTCGCCGGCAAAAAGGGGCTTGAGGCACATCCCCAACTGATAAATCGGAATCGCATAGGGAGTAAGCGGGCTATAAAGATTTGAGCACTCTGGCGGCATAAAGGAATTCCATTTATGCGGGGGGCAAAGCGCGCTACTTGGCAAATCGTCATACGGATGGGCATATTCAAAATTCGAAATGGCAGATTCCATTTCGTTGTCCTGGATCCGAATGAAAATCGAAGATGGGAAGATCCCGCAGTGAACGATCCCTTTGTTTTCTAATAGGGCGAGGGCGAGCAAGAGCTCCTGTGCCATCTTTACCTTATTTTCAAGAGAGCACCTCAGCTTGATTTTGTCTAAAGAGGCGTCGTAGAGCTCCTGTTTGCCCATAAATATTCGCCGGCTTCCTCTAGGTCCAGGCAGATCTATTTCATAAATCTCGAGGAATTGGACAATCCCCACCGTATTTCTGAAATGGGGGGCAAATGTGGAGAGCCTAGCACCCACTTCCGGTGAAAATTCGAGCACTCGGCAAGAAATGCCCGTATCGAGATCAATTGCCAATGAGTCCATTTCATCGTTCCGCCATTGGGAATAATGGAGCCAAAGGGTTCCGTCTTGGCGATATTCGATTGGATATCGGATCTGAGGGCTTATGGGGACGTAGTGACGTTCTTGCCGCCTGCAGGCTTTTTTCCAATCGGAAATATTGCGTTGGATGAATCCTAGGAGCGGGGAAATTTGACTTTTCTTTACGCACCAGGAAATATGCTCTTTCCATCGCAATGGCTGCGCGATATTCAGGATATATTGATCGAGTGATTTTCTCATGCACGCGATTTGGATGTCCCTTAAGGTGATGATTTTTGCGTCTGCAAGATTCTTGAAATGCTGGACTAAGTGCTCGCAGTCGATTCCGAGTGTTATAGGATCTCCGTCGATAGAGAGGACGGTTGCGACAAATTGGGGAGGGATTTCGGCCTTTGGAGAATAGGGGACCCATACATTCATGTAAAAATGGTAGTCGTCTCCATGGGCGAGGAGCTTCATCACTGGTTTGCCCGTGGTTTTGTCTGCATCTATATAAAGCTGATATCCTCTTTCAGCTTTTTTAATAGTTATTTCTGTAGCCATCGGGAAGGTAGTTTAGCGTAAGCCGGATCTTTTTAAAATAAATACTTTACGCGGCTTCTTCTTTGATTGTGGTGTACGCCCAAAGGGTGATGATCGCTGTAGCGATGAGGATGAAGGCCGGGGCGAGAAGATAGCTCTCTTTAGTTGTTAGAGCTAGGGCAACAACCGGAGAGGCCCCTCCAAAAAGGACAATGCATAAGTTGTAGCTGATACCGACGCCTGTATACCGAACGCGAATGGGAAAAAGCTCGCAAAGAAGGGGTGGAAGGAGGGCAAACTGGGCTGTGAGGAGAATGATCATAAGGATTTCGAGTATTACAAAGGTGGAAAAGGAAAAATGGATCGCTGAAAAATATAGTGGGAGCGAAAGAAGGATAATTCCTATGGCGCTGGAGATAAATACGGCTTTTTTATGAGGGCCGCTAGCCAAATAGCCGAAGAGGGGCATGATAAGGGAGGATCCGAGTAGGAGGAAGGCGTTGATTAGCACCTGCTGTCCAGGACGGATGCCGAGAACTCTCGCCATGTAAAGAGGAGAAAAGATAAAGATAATGAACCAGCCCGATCCGGAGAGTGCGGAAAGGCAAAATGCTTTTGCCATGGGTATTTTGTATTTTAAAAAGGACTCTTTAACAGGACTTTTGGATGTTTTTCCCTCTGTTTTTGCCGTTTCAAAGAGAGGCGATTCGCTTAAGGTATTTCGAAGATACCAGCCGAGTAGGCCAATAAATCCTCCCACAATAAAACAGACTCTCCATCCCCAGCTAGAAAGATTCTCTGCAGACATGTGGCGATGGAGCAGAAAGAATTCAATGGAGCTGATCACGTTGCCTATTTGAGAGGAGCAAAAGGAGAGGCTCCCAGTGAGGCCCCTTAAGTGCCGCGGGGCGATTTCATAAAAGTAGGTCATGCTTCCTGAAAATTCTCCCCCTGTTGAAAAACTCTGGAGAAGGCGTAGAGAGGCCAGCAATATTGGGGCTGCAATTCCAATCGCGGCGTAAGTCGGAAGAAATCCGATTGCGAGTGTTGGAATTGTCATGAGGAAAAGCGAGACGATCAGACCGGTTTTTCTACCGAATGTATCCCCGATATTGCCTAAAACAAGCGTTCCTATGGGGCGCGCGATAAACCCGATGGCAAAAATAAACATAATATGGATGAGCGAGGAAATGCCGTTTTTGTTTGGAAAAAAGAGGGTGCTTAAGAGAGAGGAGTAGACGACATAGAGAGAAAATTCATACCACATGAGAATATTGGCGCAGAAAAGCGTTACTACAGCTCGTTTAAATTGCCGCGGCGCTAGCAAATAGAACCCCTTTTCATCGAACCCTCAGAGCATTTAAAATGACTGCGACATCGATGATTTCTTGGAGCATGGCGCCAACAGCTGGCGCAATAAATCCAAGTGCGGCAATCACCATAAGAATAAAACTGAGCCCTATTCCAATCAGTATGCTCTCTTTTGCAACGTGGATGGTCCATTGGCTGATCGAAATGACCTCTCTTAGTTTGGACAGATCATCAACAAGGAAGACAATGTCGGCGGCCTCTGCAGAAATTGCGCTCCCATAAGCTCCCATGGCAACGCCCACAGTGGCTGTTGCAAGCGCAGGCGCATCGTTAATCCCATCGCCAACCATGGCAATCGGGTCATATTTTTCCTTAAGCTCTCGGATGATCTCCACTTTTTGGGCAGGCATGAGATCGGCTCTATATGTTTTGATGCCAGCTTGCTTGGCGATGACATCCGCGTTCCTAGCGCTATCGCCAGTCAGCATGACCACTTCCTCTACGCCTAATCGTTTGATTTCTTGCATGAGGACAGAAACGTCAGGCCGGATCCGGTCGCTGATGACAAGGATCCCGATGCAAAGATCATTTTTTGCGATGAAGATCAGAAGTTTTTCGTGCGTGAAATACCGGTCGATCGCTTCGCTGCAGTTTTTAAAACACGCCTCAGTTAGCCGCTCTTTTAGAAATCCATAGGAGCCGATTGTGTAGTGGTCCTCATCGATGTCCCCTTCGACGCCTCTTCCGGGAGACTCCTTGAAGCCTACTGGCACGGTGAGTTTTCGGTTTGCTTTTTCCACAACGGCTTTTGCAATGGAGTGAGAGGAGAGCTGTTCAATCGATGCAGTTTTATATAGGAGCTCATCGGCTGTTACATGATTTAGCGGAACAATTTCTTCGACGAAAGGGGTTCCATAGGTGATCGTACCCGTTTTGTCAAAGACTGCGGCTTTGATATTGCCAATTTGTTCCATGGGGGCGCCCCCTTTGACAATGATTCCTGATCTGGCCGATTTATTAATGCCGCAGAGTATGGCAAGCGGTGTGGCCAAAATCAGAGGGCAGGGCGTGGCTACGACAAGAACGGCTAAAATGGTCGTTGGATCTCTTGTTATGAGAAAGCCAAGGCCGCTCATTGCCAAAGTCAAGGGTGTGAAAAAGATCGCGTACCGATCGGCCAGCCGCTGAATGGGGGCCTTTTCTATTTGGGCTTTTCTGACCAGTTCAACGATTTTCTGGTACTGGCTCTCTTGGCTGATCTTGTTTGCGCGCATTTCAAATGCGCCGTTCACATCGACACTTCCTGAAAACACCTTGTCGCCAGTCGTTTTCGTGTGCGCTAATGGCTCTCCCGTGAGGGCCGATTCGTCCACTTCAGAAGAGCCGCTGACAATGGTTCCGTCGACAGGAATAAGATCTCCCGGCCTGACCATCAGCAGGTCTCCGACCTGGACCTCTTTCACGTCGATTTTCTCCAAGGAGCCATCTATTTTTCGGAAGGCAAAGCGGGGCTCTCTTGCCAAAAGGGCTGCAAGGGAGCTCGACGCCCTCCGAAGCCCATAGGCTTCAAGCGCCTCTCCTCCCGATTGCATAAGGACAACAACCGCACCAGCAAAGGCCTCTCCCATGATGACCGCCGTGATAATTGCGAGCATGGCAACGATATCGGAGGCGAATTGCCCTTTCAGCATTCCCCTGAAAGTCTGGAGGACTATCGGAAATCCCCCAATAATCAGTGTGGCGAGCCATATCCATTCACTGATGTCATGTCGGTGGAGGGGGAAGTGGAAAATCAGTCCAAGAACAAGACCGAACAGGGCAAAAAGGGGAATTCGATAGTTTTTCGCTAACAGCCAAATTTTGTTTACCACTAAACTTCCTCTTTTGCTCCTTTTTCCCATATTTTCGATGAAAGGTCAATTGCATTCTGATAATTTAATATGTTATAATAAAAGCTATGAAATTCAATTTAAAAAGACAGATTGTAAGTAAGGAGATAGTTAAAGTTGTCTATAGAATGTGGCGGCATGAAGAGTTAGATTCGTACCAGCTGACAAAAAAAAATCGGGCAGAGCTTGCGATTGTATTATCTGAGATCGAGCAATGGACTCTCCCAAAGAACATATTGCGGAAGAAATTAAAAGGGAATCTGGGGTTCGGGATTTTTTTACACCCAGAGGCTAAGCCTATTTTAAAGGGGCAATTGATCGCTCCCTATTCTGGAGAGGTATCGATTGTTCACCAAAACCAAATTGATGATGCCTGCTACGCATTCGATCCAGTGGTGGGTCTTCAGTTAACGAGAGAAGAGCAAAAGAAATTCGATCCTAAAAGCCGTTACAGCCCCACACGGTTTTATGCTTTAAAGCTCGATGCATCTAAAAAGGGGAATTTCACCCGATTTATCAATCACTCAAGTAAGCCCAATGTCGTTGCCTATTTAGTTTCGACTCGTGCGCATCCATATGAGATCATCTATTTTGCCAAAAAAACCATAAAGCCTGGAGAACAGCTCTTGGTTTCCTATGAAGACGAAGAAGAAAGTTATTGGGGTACGCTTGGGATCAAGCCATTTCCTATGACTCCGCAGACCTTTAAGGTCAATGTTTCCCTAAAAGTTATTGGGAAGAGCCCACCTAAATCCACTTAATAGATTTGGATCTACGAAGTTGTCATCCCGCGGGTAGTCAAAAGAAGTAAAGCCTATTTGGCGATAGAATTGCTCTCCCTGGACGTTGACTTTCCGTACAAGAACATTGATGGCATGGATATTTGGAAGTTCTGAGCAGATGGAAAAGACGAGGTGTTTTCCGACCCCCCTTTTTTGGTGTGCTGGGTCTACCGTGAGTAGATTCATGTATGCGGCATCCCGTTCCGATTTTTCAAGCTCAAAGGTGGCCCAGCCAAGAAGTTCTTCTCCATCGAAGGCTTGCACCCAAAACAGGTGTCCATTTTTAAAGTGATCGAGTTCCGATACGAAATAGTCTTCATAAAATCGTCTCACATCGCCGATCGATTTAAAATTGGGATTGAGTTCTGTCAAAGGAACATCTTCGTAGCCCTTCATAAAGCTCGCCACTAAGATTTCTCTACTTCTTCCAAGGTCGATATCCTGCGCTGAATTAGCAAAAACGAGGCGGATTTCTCTTCCATCTCGATCTTGAAACCCTAACAGGGGTAGGCATGCAATAAAAAACAGAACGAATTTCATTCAATTTCGTTGGGAGCGCCGGCAAGACGTTTGCCGTTAAGAGCGTTCCAATAGGTGGTCATTTGAGAGCCGTCGGGGTTTTGCACCACGATGCTGTAGACGGGAAGGAATACTTCCGTAGTCTTGCGGATAGCAAAGTCGTTTCCAAATGCGGCGCGCGCGATGTTTTCAATTTGCGATGCGCGGTAACGTTTTTTGACTCGAAGGGCATGCTTTGTCGGTTTAGTGACTAGCCACTGATCGAGTTTTGTTTCAGGAATTACTTGGAGTTTCGGATTTTGCAAATGGAGACGGAATGTGTTTCCGTTTTGCACAATCAGACTCTTCTTGCGGCAGCTGTCTACCCATGTGTCGAGAATATTGTTTTCAATATTCAAAAACTTAGATAACCCATCTCTATCGCAAGTTCCGCCTCGTGCGGCAAGTGCATTGATGATTTTAAATTCTTGGCGTGTGGCGTTTGAGGCGATGCAATCGGTAAATCCGTGGGTTTTTTCCCAAGTCCCGGTATTGATGACCATCTCTCCATCGAGAAGACCCCATAAGATGAGTCCTTCGCCAGTCTTGTCATGGGAGCGAATGTATTTCACATCCATGAGGAGATAAGGGATGAACTTAAGTGTTGGTTCCAAATAAACATGTTCATTGTCTTTCAGGAGCTCTTTTCGGTGAGCGTCCATGATTGTTTCGGCCGAGTACCGCACTTCCAGAGTTTGGAAAGTGGCGGAACTTAAAAAATCTTCGATTTTCATCCGAACTTTCGGCTGGTAGGTCCAGGTCCAATACCCGCCGCCAACAGCGACTAAAAACATGAGTGCAAGGATCAACGTACGCATACTAAGAATCTCCCAAATCCCTTTTAGCTAAAAACCCAATTCTCCGCAAAGCTTTGTTCAAGGGGTCCGGGCGCTTTGCCCCGACCCGTTTTGCATTTTGCATTCAGCGTTTTGCGTTTATTTTAGTCTTTCATGGAAAGCAAGAACTCTGCGTTGGATCCTGTTTTCTTGAGGCGAGCGGTGAGGAGGTTCATCGCATCGACTGGCGTAAGGTCTGCAATTCCTTGGCGGAGGAGATAAATCTTCTCAAGTTCGGCCGGATGGAAGAGGAGATCCTCTTTACGGGTTCCGCTCTTGATGAGATCGATTGCTGGCCAAATGCGTCTGTCGGCAAGGCGTCTGTCGAGGACAAGTTCCATGTTGCCGGTACCTTTGAATTCCTCAAAGATCACCTCGTCCATACGAGATCCGGTGTCGATCAGGGCTGTCGCGATAATTGTAAGCGATCCGCCTTGTTCAACGTTACGGGCGGCTCCAAAGAACCTTTTTGGCTTGTGGAGTGCGTTTGCGTCCACACCGCCAGAGAGGATTTTGCCAGAGTGAGGCTGGACTGTGTTGTAAGCACGGGCGAGACGTGTCAGGTTATCGAGGAGGATGACTACGTCGTAGCCGCACTCGACCATACGACGTGCTTTTTCAATGGCCATTTCGGCGATTTGAACGTGTCTTTCAGGTGGCTCGTCGAAAGTGGAGGCGATGACCTCTCCTTTGACGGTCCGGATCATGTCGGTGACCTCTTCAGGACGCTCGTCGATGAGGAGAACCATTAACACGACTTCGGTATTGTTCGTCTCAATCGCATTGGCGATTTGCTGCATCAGGATCGTTTTGCCCGACTTCGGAGGAGCGACGATCAGGGCGCGCTGCCCTTTGCCGATTGGAGATGCGAGGTCGAGGACGCGGGTCGAGAGTTTCTCGCGGGTTGTTTCCATCACAAGGCGCTTGTCCGGATAGAGCGGAGTTAAGTTCTCGAAGAGGACGCGGTCGCGGGTCTGTTCAAAGGTTTTGCCGTTGATCTTATCTACTTTGAGCATCGCGAAATATTTTTCTTTCTCTTTCGGCGCTCGGATAGAACCGTAGAGAGTGTCCCCTTTGCGGAGGTCGAAACGGCGGATTTGAGCAGGCGATACGTAGATATCTTCAGTAGATGGGAGGTAATTGTAGTACGGGGAGCGGAGGAATCCAAATCCATCAGGGAGGACTTCAAGGACCCCTTCGCCGTAGAGAACTTCGTTCGGGCGCTCGGAGATCGTTTTGACGATTTCGAAAACCACGGCTGACTTGGGCAGCGAGGCGGTGTGCTTCAGACCAATATTACGAGCATAGTTTTGCAGCTGGTCGATTTTCATTCTCTGCAGATCGGATATTTTGGTCACTGTTTCAAAATCGGCAGGAGGACGGTGATTATCTGAATTCTGCTGCTCAGTTTGCTGATCGTTCATGGAAGGGTTGACTCCAGTCTATTGTTTATGAATGATGCGGTTCAATTTGACGACTTCATGTCGAAGCTCTTCAATCGAACCATTGTTGTAGATGGTGTAATGGGCTTTGGCTGCTTTTTCTTTTGGCTCTAGCTGCCTTTTCATGCGTAGATCGTATTCCGTTTCTTGAAATCCTGCTTGCTCAAACCGCTTTTTGGCATAGGCCTCGTCGGTGAGCACTGCAACTACCACATCGTAAAAATCTTCGGCTCCAATCTCGAATAATAAAGGGATTTCCACCACGAAGGAGGAAAAATCTTTACTACTGGCTGCAGTATACAGCTCCGCTATTTTTCGGAGCACTGCAGGATGAATCAACTCTTCAAGTTTTTGGAGTTGTTTCGGATCCTTGAAAGCCTGATCCGCAATAATCTTACGGCTAATCTGTCCATGATTGATGATTTCTGGTCCGAATTGCCGGATGATTTGCTGACCGAGATCGGTATCGGGTTTTAGAAGCTCGTGGACAATTGCATCCGCATTAACCACGCAGGCCCCCAGTTCTTGGAAGAACCGGCAAACGGATGTTTTTCCGCTAGCTACCCCGCCTGTGATAGCAATTTTCTTTAATTTTAACATTCAGCCCAATTTTTGCCAACAGCCATATGTACTTCAATCGGTACATTTAGTTTCAGAACTTGTTCCATTTTTTCTTTGACGAGTTTTTCAAAAATCGGAATTTCTCGGTCTGGGATTTCAAAAATTAATTCATCATGGATCTGAAGGATCATTTTCCCTTCCAATTTCCTCTCGTGAATGGCCCGATCGATCTCGATCATCGCAATTTTGATCAGGTCGGCGGCGGTTCCTTGGAGCGGTGTGTTGATCGCAAGCCGTTCGGCAGCGGAGCGGATGGCTGGATTCTTATTGTGGATTTCGGGGATGGGCCTCTTTCTGCCGGTGAGGGTGATCGAATATCCGACCTTGCGCACTTCAGCTCTGCAATGCTCTAGATATTGCTGGACGCCAGGATATCTTTCAAAATATCTTTTGATAAATTCGGCGGCTTCCCGAACCGGAATTCCCAGTTGTTTGGAGAGGCCGAATGCAGTTTGCCCATAAACGATGCCGAAATTGACCGTTTTTGCTGCTTTTCGCATGTGGCTGGTTACTTCGCTCTCAGGAACGGAGAAGATGAGAGAGGCTGTATGTACGTGGATGTCTCTGCCTGTATTAAATGCGCGGGTCAGCTCTGGGTCTTGGCTAAAGTGGGCGAGCAGCCGGAGCTCGATTTGCGAATAGTCGGCGCCGAGAAAGCTAAAACCCTCTTTAGGCTTGAAGCAGCCGCGGATTGCCGAATGGGTAGGGATGTTTTGCAGGTTGGGATCTTGGCAGGAGAGTCTTCCTGTGGCTGCGACCGATTGTTTGAATGAACAGTGGATCCGTCCTGTAACAGGGTTTACCGCATGGGGCAGGGCTTCTGCGTAGGTTGAGCGGAGCTTTTCAAGGGTTCTGTAGTTGAGGATTTCTCTCACGATGGGATGATCGTCGGAAATCTCTTCCAAAACGTCCGCGCTGGTCGAGGCTGAGCTTGATTTGAGGCCCAATTTTTGATAGAGAACTTCGCTAAGCTGTTTCGGCGAATTGAGGTTAAACTCTTCTCCTGAGTGCTCGAAAATGAGTTTTTTAACCTGGCTCAATTCACGGGTGAGCCTTTCATTTTCTAATTTTAGCTCTTCTACATCGAGGTAAATGCCGGTTCTCTCCATCTCAGCCAATATGGGCAAAAGGGGCAGCTCTATATCGTACAAAAGGTTGTCGAGTTTTCTTTCCTTCAGTTCAACTTGAAAGATCTCTTTAAGTCTTGTGGTGTAATCGATGTCTTCGCAGCAATACTCTTTCACTTTTTCGATAGGAACATCGCGCATTGAGATCTCTTTTTTCCCCTTGCCGATGAGGCTTTCAAGGGGGATTTTGACCTTCTTGAATTTATCCAAGGTCAAATCGTCGAGTCCGTGGCGCCGGTTCTGGGGCTCTAGGAGGTAAGAGGCGAGAATGGTGTCGAAGGAGATTTTGTGAACAGGTAAACCGATATTTTGAAGGATGTGGTAGTCGTACTTGAAATTATGGCCGTAGAAACCGCATTTGGCATTTGTGAAGAAGTGGCGCAGCGCTTCAATAACCCGCTTTTTGCCCAATTCTCCGTTTACGGGCACGTACCAAGCCTCTCCGGGCTCCACTGCAAATCCGATCCCAACTAAGTGGGCAAGGAGCGGCGATATATCGGTGGTCTCAGTGTCGAGGCCAACCTCTTTTTCCTGAGAGAGGCGCTCAAAGAGTTTTTGAAGGTCCGCTTCGGTATCCACTAAGTGGTAATCATGTTTTTCAAGATCAACATCGCGATCCCTCAGATTTTGTGAATTTTTTGGGCCATCATAGCGGCCCATCTGTGATTGATCGTTCGTCGGAGGTATTGATGCAATATCGCCTTCCTCGCGATTAATCACATCTGGACCACTCTGAGGACCCCCAAAATTGACAAACTCTGAGGGATCGCGATGTAAAGCGGCTTTACATTTGATTTGGGGGGCTTCAACTGCTGGAGCTGCCGGTTCTTTTTTCGGGGCGCTCATCTCTCTAATCAGCGAGTTGAACTTCATTTCTTGGAAGAAATCGGTTAGGGGCTGCTTTTCGGTCTCTTTCAGGCGGTAGTATTCTTCGTCATGGGGGATTTCAACGCGCGTGTTGAGGGTCGCGAGTTCGCGGCTCATCAATGCTTCTTTCTGCTGCGTTCTCAACGTCTCTTGCTTCTTTTCGCCTTTGACTTTTTCCGGATGGGCCAAAATATAGTCGAGGGTGCCGAATTCCTGCAGGAGTGAGGCTGCGGTTTTTGGACCAAAACCCTCTAGACCCGGAATGTTGTCCGATGCGTCTCCCATAATGGCAAGGAGATCGAGCATTTGGTCGGGGCGGACTCCAAAGTTTTCCTCAACTTTTGCAGCATCGATAATCAGATTTTCTTTGTGCACTTGGAGCATGAGGATGTTGTCATTAACGAGCTGCATGAGGTCTTTATCGGCAGTGCAGAGATAGGCTTTGGACCCTTTTTTCTCGGCCCAGAGGGCAATAGTGGCCATTGTATCGTCGGCTTCCACTCCTTCGATGCAGAGGGTTGGAATTCCTGCGAGGGCGCAATAGTTGTAGGCAAGTTCAAATTGGGGGAATAGGTCTTCAGGAGCGCCTTTGCGGTGCATTTTATATTCGGCATAGACGGCTTGACGGGCTTTTTTATTGTCGGGGCCGTCAAAGACGCAGACGAAATGGGTGGGTGCAAAATCCCTAATAAGCTTTTGCACAGAGCGGATGAATCCGAAAAGGGCGCTAGTTGATTGCCCTTTGTCATTAAGCATAGGGCCGATCGCATAATAAGAGCGAAAGAGGTAGTTAACGGCGTCGAATATGTAGATTTTTTGCATGATTATTCAATGAAGCGGAATCTGAGCTCTCCGTTTACTGTTTCGAGAAACATAGCTAAAGGGCGAACCCAGAGATCGCCCGTGCCATATAATTGTTGATAGACCACAAGTTCTTCGAGTGTTTCGCTGTGGCGTGCGATATTGAGAACGCGGTATCGCTTGCCCTTGAAGTGTTCGTAGACCCCCAATTTCAGACTTTTAGCGGCTTTTGAAAATGGGGGCAGGGTTTCCATTAGTTGCCCATCGGTTGGTATAGATAAGTCACTTTTTCGCGGATGCATGGAGCGCCTGTATCGATTGTGTGTTCGATTTTGCCGGTAAAGAGGGGCGAATTAGCATTTAAGAGAGACGATAGCCACTCGCTCTTCGGCTCGAGTTCAATTACCTGATAGGTCTTTGTCTCATCTACGTTGGCTTCTTTAAGAAGGGCTAAGAGGGCTGCATCGCGGCTCGATTCAGCAACATCGATATAGCCATATTGCTGCGCTGTGACTGAGTCGAATACTTTGGCTCCATATTGTTGGATCAGCTTGGTTTTATCCATTCTGGGTCTTGCTGCTGCAACGATGTCGACAAATTGCTGATAGAAGAAGGAGGTAACTGCTTTCAGCGATGCGTCCTCATCTGCTTTCCAAGGGCGGAATGGGCTCATCATATCTTTGTCCAAACCTTCAGTAATTGTTTTAGAAATCACACCGATTTTGCCGAGCGTCTCAAACATATTAAAGAATGGGCCGATGACAACGCCAACAGAACCGACGATGCTGGCAGGTCCGGCATATACCTGATCAGCGGCGCAGCTAATGTACATCCCGCCTGATGCGCAGAGTCCATCGACATAGGCAAATACGGGCACTTTATAGCGCGTTTTATATTCTTTAAGCATCCGGTAGATGTTGTCTGAGTCGACAACGGTTCCGCCTGGCGTGTTCATGTGGAGCAAAATCCCCTTCACTCTGCCATCTTTGAGTGTGCCGGTGCGCGAATCAAGGAGGATGTGTTCAACGGAAGTTGAATCGATTGATTTAGGGTCGCCAATGACGCCATGGATATTCAACTGCAAAATGACAGGCGAGGTAGCCGAGGTTTCTCGGTTGCCGTTAGCATCAGGCAGGTATTTAACTTTTGTTTTGGCCTCTGTGGGAGAGTCGGCGGTATCGCTGATCGAATTATAGAGAAGAGACATCAAAATGAGGGCGAGGAAGATCCCGCATACTGCAAAGAACATCCTGCAAAATGAACGAAGCGCTGAGACAAAGATTGATTCGCGTTGAATTTCCATGGTTAATTGCCCTTAAAGTGGATTTATTTTCAGACTACCCGAAACACCTGTAAAATGGTAGTTTCTTATGCGGTGGATGTCTTCACTTGGAAGAGTTCTAAGAAGGCGAGCCAGCCCATCGCCACAAATCCTGCAAAGATAAACCAAGGGAAGGAGATGTCTAAGACGACGCCGACGAGGACGACGAATTGGAGGGCTGTGGTCACTTTTCCCCAACGGATAGCGCGGAAGACAATCGATTTCCAACGGCCAGCTGCAACCATGATGATTCCATAGAGAAATACGAAGAAATCCCGCGATAGCATGGCGGCCATTTCCCAGGGAGCTAATCTCGTTTCTAAAAAGAGCACTGTCATTGCGAAGTAGACAAAAAATTTATCCATTGTCGGATCTAAAATGGCGCCAAAGCGGCTTACCGATTGGCTCCTGCGTGCGAGGTAGCCATCGATGCTGTCGGTGATCATAGCCAGGAGAATGGCGATAATGCGCAAGGTGGAGTTGTCTTGCAAAAATAGAAATGCAAGGGGGGCACGGATGAAAGATAGGCTATTTGACGCAGTTAGCATTAATCGGAAAGGCCTTAAGTGACGGCTTTTTTCTTTCTTTTATACCAAATGAAGCCAATTATCGCGACTGCAAAGGCTGAGAAAAGAAAAATATTGAATGTTTTAAGGGTTGTGATGAGAGCCTCATAGTTTTTTCCCACGGTGTAGGCCAGGCTAAAAAGAACTGTATTCGAGAGGAGGCAGGCGATCCCATCGCTTAAGAGGAATCTTCCAAATGGCATCTTGCCGAGTCCCGCAGTTAAAAATAGGCCGTTGCGGACCCCGAATGGGATGAACCGGCCGACCATCAAGGTCAAAAAGCCATATTTGGCATAGTAGTCGTGGATTTGGTCGATCTTTTTTTGGTCGAAGGTTTTTGCAAACCAGGAGATATTCCAAAGCTTGGGGCCGAATTTCCTGCCGATCCAGTAGCAGACCCAGTCGGAGATGTAGCAGCCCAAAAAGACCCCTAGAAATAATTTATATGTATTTTCAGGAACTACCGTAGCGGCCAGAACAGCGCTAAAGATGATCATGAGGTCTTCGCTGATGGGGACGTTGAATCCGGCTAGCATCAAAGCTCCAAAGACGATCCAGTGGGCGTATTGGGCGTTCTCGAAAATGAATTGTATTATTGTGTCCATTAATTTCTTAAAAACATGGGGGTGCTATTTTTGTAAAGTGCGAACATTATAGATGAAAGGGTCTTACTGTGCCAGTTGCAGGAAATTGATTTGAGAGTTTAAGCTATCCAGCTTTTTTTGGAGATATATGGATACTTATAAGGTTTCAAATTTTGTTATTCCCGACATTTCTCGTATTTGCATTCCAGAGTCGGAAGGGGTTATTGCCCCGCCGGCTGTTGCTCAGATTTTTTTCAAATCGACAGCGGACGCGAAGCGCTTCCAGCAGTGGATGAGGGCTGATTATCTATATATGAAGTGCTCCGCCGTAAAATCAGATGATAAGGCGCTGCAGTTTCGAATACTCGGGGGTCAAAATATTCTGACGACCTTGCGCGCCATATTTGGTTGGGAGAAAGTGGATCGAAGCTTGATTCATTAAATTTGTTTTGTTCTTTATTTGTCCTGAGGCTATAGGGGAATCAATGGGTGCTCTATGATTTAGGCAAATGGAATTTAAGCATTTAAGACAAAGATCTATACATGCGTTTTCTGTAGCTGCAGCGATTCTGTGTCCGTGGATGGCCGTGTCCAATCCGACCGAGCCTGCTGTTAAGACGGGAAATGCTACCTTTCAAAATATGGATGGGTCGACGCTCCACATCCACACTGCGGACGGGACGGTCATCCATTGGAACTCGTTTTCAATCGATAAAAATGAGGCGACCCGCTTCATCCTCCCCGGGCCGAATGCCGCCGTCCTCAATAGAGTGACGGGCGGGCTATCTAGCGCGATTGCGGGGATTCTCGAGTCGAACGGCAAGGTCTATCTAATCAATCCGAGCGGCATCCTTGTTGATAAGTCGGGTGTGGTCAATACGGCTAGTTTCTTCGCGTCGACGCTCGATGCTCTCGATGCCGATTTCATGGCGGGTAAAGATATAGTCTGGAAGGGCGATAGCAAAGCTGCGATTCTGAATTTGGGAACTATCAACGCGCGGGAAGGCGATCTCTTTCTAATCGGATACAAGGTCGAGAATCAGGGGACGTTATCTGCGGTCAATGGCGTGGTCGGAATCGGTGCGGGGTCGGAAGTGCTCCTCTCTATGGAGGGAGACCAGCGGATTTTAATACGGCCGAGGGCTGAAAATGGAGATGGGGGAATCGCGGACAGCGGATATATTGAGGCGATCCAGGCGGAGATCAGGGCTGACGGTTCGAGTTATGCGCAGGCGATTAATCACAGCGGCAAGATACAGGCGCTTGGGGTAGAGGAAAAAGAGGGACGGATCTATTTGGTCGCGGAAGGGGGAACGGCAAACTGCTCGGGAACCATGATCGCCAAGAATGGCGATGGAACCGGCGGCGGCGTGCGGATCCTAGGGGATAAGGTTGGCCTATTCGATGAGGCAGTGATCGATGCGTCGGGAGCGAATGGGGGCGGGACTGTATATATAGGGGGCGGCTACCAGGGGGCTTTTGCGGGGAGTCAGAATGCGCAATATACGATTGGATCGGAAAAGATTCTCGTCAATGTGAGCGCTACCGAGAAAGGAGATGGGGGAACTGCGGTTTTCTGGGCTGACAATGGGTGTTCTTTCAATGGGACGATCTTGGGCCGCGGCGGACCTCAAGGAGGAAATGGGGGCGTTGCTGAAGTTTCGGGCCGCAAGTATTTGGACTATCATGCAAAGCTGGTCGACCTAAGAGCGCCTATGGGAAATACGGGGGAGCTGCTCCTCGACCCATCGAATATCACGATTGGAACGGCGGCGACGACCGCGGGTACGACAACGAGCGGGTCTGTTGCGGGCGCCTGGTATTTCTTGCAGAATACGTCTGCAGCCGCAACATTTACAACGAACATATTGAACACCGATATCGGCACAGCGCTTTTAACGGCGCACCTCACGGTCCTATCGACGCGCGACACGTCGGGAACGCAGGAGGGGGATATTATTGTATTGGAAGAGGCTTGGGCTACTTTCGATTCGGCTAATAATTTGACTTTGAGCGCGTCGAATAACATCTATGTCTATCCGACCATTACGATGAATGAACTAGGCGGACTGGTGAATAAGACGGGAGATATCATCCTAAATGCTGGAGGAGATATCTATATCGGCTCGCCGCGGCATGATGCTGTGCCGACTATCCGCCCTCTCATCGCCACTACGGCGGGGACCAATGGACAAGGGAATATCTATATCACGGCTGGGAGGAGCGTGACGATTGCCAACGATTTCAGCTCGGCGGGTACAGCTGGGGGGATCAATTCGCTGCGCGGTGCGGTTGCGATCACTGCGTTAAATGGCGATGTGTCTTTTATGACAGGGATTCGGGCCAATACTTCGGTGGAAGCGATCTCGTCGCAAAGAAGCGTTACGATCACGGCTAACAATGGGATGCTGAATCTATTGGGCGGCTCTACGGCTGGGCCTGGAGCTTCCTCGGTGGTGATTTCAGCGGCGGCGGGCGTAGTAGCCAACGCTACGCTTGGACTCAATATGCTTGGAGGAACGACTGACAACAGCACGGTGGCGATCAATTCTGGAACGGATGTGGAGATCAAGTCGGCTTTAGGCGATCTCAATATTCGGGGCGGAGCAGGGACTGCTGCGACTGGAGCATCGATCACTGCAGCTACATCGCTGACTTTGGAGGCGACGCAGGGAAATATCCTTTTACAGGGGGGAACTGTAGGGGGGGCTGATGCGTTGGTGACTTCGACGGGCGGAGATGTGAGGGTGTCTGCTTTTGGCGGGAGAGGAATCACGTTGATTGCGGGTGCGGGCACTACCAGCAATGCGACGATTTCCGGAACGGGTGTTACGCACAATGTGAGCGTCAATGCGGTCAATGGAAATCTAGAACTTTTTGGAGCAGCAGGGGCCACTAGCTCGGCTCAGATCACTTCAGCGAACACGATCGACTTTACTGTGGGCCGCGATTGCACTTTAAGAGGCGGGGCTGGGGCTACGTCGCCAATCACTATCACAGGGGTGAATGGGGTCAACGGGATCATTTATGGGAATCTGACTTTGCAAGGGGGGACGGCAGCGACGACTCCGGCGCATATTTCTAATACTTTTAATAATCTCAATCTGGCCATCGATGGGAATCTGACTCTTTTATCGGGATCTACGGCAGGCACAACTTTTGTACAAATCGGCGCAACAACGGGAGCTGCGACTTCCAATATTTCGATTTCGCGCGTCGGAGGCAATGCGGCGCTTACGGCGACTCAGGTGGGAGGGCTAACTAACAACTATGCAGTCATCGGCCACGGCGCTCCGACTCTGGGTGCGACGGCTCTTTCAGGCGAAATCACTTTTGCAAGCGGGATTGGGGGAGACTTGATCCTGACGGGCGGAGCCAGTGCAAACAATAGTAATTTCGCTCAGATCGGCCATTTTGGGTCTACCACGACCATCACTTCGAATATCCGGATTAACGAAGTGGGAAATAACCTGATCTTTTCTCCAAACGAGGATTATGCTGCGATCGGCCACGGGACGAACACGGTAAATGCGACCACCATCACGGGCGATATCTATGTCAATTCGACGATCGGCAGCTGCGCTATGAACCTTGGCAATTCTGCTGCTACAGACGTCTTTTCGCAAATCGGCCATATCAGCTCTACAACTACAGTCGGGAATATTACGGTCAATTTGGGTGGATCGCTTTCGATGAGAGTAACCGCTTCGACTAATTCGGCCTCCCTCATTGGCCACGGGACTACCGCAACTCCTGGGGCGCTCACAGGTGCGATCCGTGTCAATGCGGAGAGTCTCCAGATGTTCGGGGGCGATGCCGCCCTTGGCGGGGGGATTGCCCCTCCAATCAGTCAAATCGGCTTTTATAATGCAGGGACTGCCCGGGGATCTATTTTCGTCGAAACGGCAGGCGATATGACCTTGAATGGGGGCCAGCCTACAGTCGGAGCTGGGAATGCGATCATCGGCTACATCAATTATAACATGATGGGAAGCGCTAGCTTCGAAAATATCACCGTCAGGTCTGTTGGGGGGAACATCACTCTCAATGGAGGGTCGGGAGTGGCGGCTGTAACTCCTACGACAGGACAGGCCTTCATTGGTCTTCTTCAAGATGCTGCCGGCCCCACCCTTCACGAATCGCGCCTTTTGGTAGACTGCCCCGTAGGGAATTTGGTCCTCAATGGGCTTCCTGTCTCCACGACGACGTTTACAAATGGATTTGCGGTAATTCGGAACGGCACAGTAAGCGGTTCTCCCTATGATTTAACGATCAACGCAGGAACGGTGATTGTCAATGGAGCGGGAACCGATGCGACGCATGTAGGAACGGCCTTTATCGAGACGTCGCGCAATCTCACTATACAAACTGCGAATGATTTACAGATCGTTCCCAGCTTTGGGTCTGCGGGTATCGCGGGAAACGCTGTTACGAGCGACTATGTCTTTCAGATCGGCCACGATTTGATCCTCCAAAGCGGAGGAGATATTGCAACGAATCATGCGAGGATCGTTACACCGATAACAGCTGCCGGTCAGATCGTCAGTTTCAAATGCGATGTCGGGAATGATTTGATCATGAGGGCGAACAACGTGGCGCCAACTTTCATCGGCCCAGATCCGGCAATTGGGATGACGGGATTGAATGAGACGCTGTCGATGGACTTTAAGATTGGACACGATCTTTTGATGTTTGGCTCTACTTCGGGAGGGTCTCGTGCGAGCATTGCCGGTTTCCTAATGAGTGGGACAGATCAGAATCTCACGGTTCGTTTCGATATCGGAGGCAATGCGTTTCTTTTGGGAGGAACCGGCGGCGGAGCGGGCGTAAATATCGGGCCGACGACTATGACTTCAGCGATGGTTGCAAGGCAATTCGTCGACATAGGGATGAAGGTGGCGGGAGATCTGAACCTCAAAGCGGGAGAGGGGATGACCGCAATGTCCAGCGCTCTCATCGGGGCCCCCTCAATGATTGCGAGTTCGCAAAATCTGAATATCGGTCTCGATATTGGGGGGAGCCTTATCATGAATGGAGGGGTCTCCGATACCGCTTTCTGCCTCATAGGCCCCTCTGCCATGGGGACGGCTATGGCTCCTTTCCCCACAGATCAAAATTTCTCCCTCACCGCTCAGATTGGGAACGATCTAAAGCTTTTCGGAGGCAATGGGGGAACGACAGCTGTCCACATCGGACCTGTTTTTGTTTCCTCGGAAAGAGTCGTGTCGACAATGGCTTTCGATATAGGCGGCGATTTGACTATGCTCGGCAGCGCGGCCCAGGGCACGACGACCTCCATCGGCACTTCCCCAGGAGGCACCGGTCTATCGGGATCTAATACCACATTCACTATCGATTGTGTGGTTGGAGGGACTTTCCTCATGCAAGGCGGTACCGCCCCGATGGGGTCTCCTGTTCTGATCGGCCCGAATACAATGACGGCGTCGAATGAGACTTGCCTTCTCCATTTCGATATCGGGGGCGATGCTTTTCTCTTGGGCGGACATATAAATTCGGGATCGCACGCGACCATCGGGCCGGCTACGATGAGTCTGGTCCAGCAGTTTGTCGACATTGGGATGAAGGTGGGAGGCGATCTCAATCTCCAATTGGCGGCGGGAGCATTAGGGGCGAATAATGTTCTAATCGGCTCTCCCGATATGAGTAATCCCCATCAGAATCTGAACATCGTACTCGATGTGGGAGGCAGTACAATCCTCAATGGAGGATCCCACAGTTCGTCATTCTGCCAGATTGGTCCTGCCGCCATGTCTAACATGATGGCTGGCAACCCGGGGAATAACTTCTCTCTCTCTGCTAAAATAGGACGCGATTTAACACTTTTTGGAAGCAGTGGTACGACGACCCTGACTCATATTGGACCCCGTAGTGTCCTCTCTGATAATGCCGTTTCATCGATGGCTTTCAATATTGGCGGCAATTTATCGCTGATCGCAAGCTCGGGGAGTGCTTCTACGGTCTCTATTGGCTGCGGTGCATTTAGTGGAAGTACGAGCACTTTCAACATCGATTGTACGGTGAATGGGACGATGCTTTTGCAGGGCGGCACTGGCACTGGCATGATGGTCGGCGGAATGGCTGCTTTTATCGGTCCCTCCTCTATGGCGGGTTTGGACCAAAATTGTTCCCTCAATTTCAACATCGGCGGCGATGCGATTCTTTTGGGCGGGAATACTCTTGATACGGTGATGATGATGCCAGGATCGGGAGCCAATGCAACGATTGGACCTGCGGCGATGTCTATAACGAGAGAGCGTCTCGATATCTCGATGACCGTAGGGGGAGATCTCAATCTCACCCTGGGTGCTAGGGGAGTCGATAATTTTGCGCTGATCGGATCTCCTACTATGACGGCAGATTTGCAAACTCTGAATATCGGCCTCAATATCGGAGGCAGCATAAACCTCAATGGGGGGAACGTGGCCGGTTCCGTAGGGACTGTCTACTGCCAGATCGGCCCCTCCTCCATGACTAGTTCAACGCAAAGCTTCTCCCTCTCTGCTAACGTAGGGCGTGATGTGTTACTCATCGGCGGCAACGATAGCAATGGTTCTACTGTTGTTCTAATCGGGCCTCGGTCTATGGTGGGATCGGACAGCATTTCCACTATGGCTATTGCTCTTGGCGGAGATTTGACTCTTCAAGCAGGCACTGTCAACAACGCTTCCGCTTGCATTGGAACTTCCCCCCTTCCTCCGAGCGGAGTCTCAGGGGATCGCGATATTTTCCTCGTCGATTGTTCTGTGGGCGGCGATTTTCTCTTGCGCGCCGGCGGAGTTACGAACCAGACTGCGATAGCCCTTATCGGCCCGGTCAGGGTTGCGGGTGCATCGACGCTCTCTACGACTCGCGTGCATGCAGGGGGAAATGGAGCTCTCTTCGGCGGAGGCGACATTGCTTCAGTCGCGATCATCGGCCCTCAAACCATTGCGTCCACTATTTCTTCTACGCTTGTCGAAGTATCGACTGGCGGCGACCTGACGATGATCTCCGGTGCAGCTGTATCTGGTTCCGTATTGATCGGGGCTCCCGATATGACTGGCGTCACTGAAACTTTGAGTGTGAGTGTTGTTGTAGGAGAGACTCTCTTAATGGATGGGGGCAACGGATCTCCCTGCCGAATCGGCCCCTTAAGCAATACGGAGGATGACCAGACGGTAGACATCTCCCTAAGTACGGGAAGAGATCTCATGATTACGGGAGGGACAGGAATCACTGCCATTGGAATAGATTCCTTTGGTGGCGATACGCGGCAGAATGGAACTCTTTCCTTAAATATCGGCGGCAATGTCAACTTGTTGGGAGCGGCCTTAATGGCAGGGGGGGGCACTTACATCGGAATAAGCGATCTTGGGGCAGGAACTCCGAATCTATTAACGCTCGATCTGACCGTGGGCGATTCGGTCCTCGTGGAAAGCAGGACGGGCAGTGCTTTCATCGGGGCTAACACCCTGTCAGGCAGTGAGAATACGCTTCTCCTTTCAATGAATTTGGGCAATGATCTGAGGGTGGTATCAGATGGTTCCACAGCTACCATCGGATCCACAACCATGTCTGCGGCCAATCAGACGTCTCAAATCTCGATTAAAGGGGGGCGCGATCTATTTCTAGAGACAAGAACTCCGGCTGCTTCGCTCGTTCTCGGGCCAGGGGCTATGACGGGCGCCAACCAGAATTCCTCGATCGCGCTCGATTTCGGCGGAAACGCAACGTTGAAAGGGAATGGCTTTTCTCTCAGCGCGGGCCCCACTTCTATGTCAGGAGCCATGGGAAATAACCGGACTGCAACTGTCGGACTGATTACGGGCGGCGATTTTCTGATGCAGCTTGGCATTGATACCATGTCGCCTAAAAATATCTTTTTCGCATCGCCAAGCTCAATGGCTGGGGCCAATGATGTTCTGACGGTCAATCTCCAAATTGGAGGCAATGCCTTGCTCCATGGAGGCACGACGTCGGCGGCAATGGCTCCATTTCCGGTTTGCCAGATTGGACCTCGGACGATGGGAGGCAATCAATTGTTCTCTCTCGATGCGGCTATCGGGGGCGATCTCCAATTGATTGGCGGCTCAGGTGCAGACACAACTGTCTTAATCGGTCCTACCATCATGGGAGGCACTACATCGACGGGGCGGCTGACCCTTGGGATCGGCGGAGATCTCACTGTGCTTGGGGGGCTTGCCCCAAACTCCACCGCTGCAATTGGAACGTCTCCGGTCAGCACAGGTGTAGCCGGCGGCAATACCTTTAGCGTCGACTGCACCGTCGATGGAAGTTTTCTGATTCAGGCAGGCACGCAACCGGTAACGACTGCCCTCGTCGGCCCAATCATCCCGGGAACTATTTCGACGACGCGGCTGAAAGCTGGTGGAAATGGGGTGATCCAGGGCGGATCTTCTATGATGGGGGTGGGGAATACGGCTCTTGCAATTGTCGGGCCTCAATCGATTACGGCTCCTCAATCGGACACATTTGTGGAGGTGATCACAGGCAATGACTTACTGCTGCGCTCTGGGACGGGCGGGGGGCTCAATTCGGCTCTGATCGGCGGACCTAACATGACTTCTTCAAATCAAAATCTCTTCATCAACGTCGACGTGGGAAATACTCTGACAATTGATGGAGGTACAGGCGGAGCATCGCCCTGTCAAATCGGTCCTTTGTCCAATACAGAGCGCTTTCAAACGGTCGACATCAACGTGAGTACGGGGAAAGATCTATTTCTCATCCCGGGCAACCTGGCTGGTTCTACCAGTTCAATCGGCCCCACTTCCTTCACCGCCACCGGCGCTATGGCAAACGATCCGACCTATCAGATTGCGACTATTGCTCTCGATATCGGCGGAAATGCCACCCTTCAATCCAATGCGGGCGCTAGAGCCTATATCGGAATGGATGTATTCGGCAATGCAATCATGAATTTGAGCAAAGGGAATCTCCTGACGATTGATATGAGTGTGGGCGACACGCTTCTTTTTGAAGGGCTCGGTGTGACGAGCACAGGCCAGCAAAACTATATTGGAGCCCATACGATGGTAGGCCCCGATAGCACGGTGGCAATGACTTTCACGCTCGGACACGATTTGAGGATAATCGGTGGAGACAACGGCTTTTTCATCGGAACCTCTACTATGTCTGGGGACAATCAGACGCTTTCTATCGATATCCAGGGCGGAAGAGATCTTCTGATCCAGGGACCGACTGGAGGTACGGGCCGAACAACATATATCGGCCCGCTCTCTATGACTGCCGGCATCTCGCATACGGCTACGATCCAGATGGCTTTCGGCGGGAACGCGACCCTCTTGGGATCTCTCACACCTGCGGCGAATACAGCGAACCGCATTTACATCGGCCCTCAAACGATTTCGGGCAACGCGGCGAACGTCGAAGTCTCTCTTTCCGCGGGCGGGGATCTCCTCGTGGTGGGAGGAAACCAGGAGAACCATTCGGTCTTGTTTGCCGCCCCCTTCACTATGAGTGGAAATAATGCTCTCTTAACCGCGAATCTTCGAATCGGGGGGAACGCCACTCTCAAGGGCGGAACGGCGGTAGGGCCAATGATGGGAACGGGCGCCCTTTGCCAGATTGGCCCTCAGGTAATGACCGGGACGCCTCAAAACTTCACTCTCGATATGGTGGTTGGCCAAGATCTCAAGCTGTTGGGCGGGTCGGGAGATATTTCGACCGTTTTGGTCGGCGTTGGGTCGAGCATGGCCGGCACAGATCAGACATGCCTGCTCGCATTCGATATCGGAGGCAACCTCTCTTTGCAAGGGGGATCCGCGGCTAGCACCACCGCAGTCATAGGGACCGCTATTAGTGGAGTGGGGTTGAGTGGGGCTAACGAGATCTTCTCGATCGATTGCGTAGTCGGCGGCGATTTGCTCATGCAGGGCGGGACGGGGGCCGACGCGAGCGTCCTCATAGGCCCTACAATTATGGGCGGCGCAAACCAGATTACGACAACTCGGGTGGCAGTCGGCGGCAACGCTACAATTGTCGGCGGAGCGGGAAGTATGGGAGCATCAACTGAGATCGCCCAGATCGGCCCCCAGTCATTCACCAGCACAGGGACCGATGCGCTTGTCGCAGTGACTGTCGGCAACGATCTTCTCATCAAGGGTGGGTCTGCGGCGGGTTCCTCGGCCCTGATCGGCGCCCCTATGATGACGTCAACCACCCAAAAGATCGCTGTTACAGTTGACTCCGGCCAAACGCTTTTCATGGATGGGGGAACAGGAGGGGGCGCGTTCTGCCAGATCGGCCCATTATCGAATACGGAGGAATCCCAGTTCCTCAGCATCAATGTGAGTGCGGGAAAAGATTTAATCATGTTGGGAGGCAACACAACGCCTATCGTCATTGGAGCCACTTCATTCTCCGCCACCCCTGTCATGGCGGGCGACCCGACCAATCAGGTCGGCGCCATTTCCCTCGACATCGGCGGCAATGTCACTATGCAGCCTAGAGCCGGTTCGATAACCTACATAGGGTTGAACGATTTCGACGGCAGTAGAAACATTTTGACGATTGATATGGCTGTCGGCGATTCAATCCTGATGCAAGCGGGCAACGCAACTGTTGGCTTCATCGGGGCAAATACGATGACCGGCCCCAACAATTCTCTCGTCGCATCATTCACTCTTGGCCACGATCTGAAAATGATCGAAGGGCAGCAGGGCTTCTTCATTGGAACTACGGATATGTCGGGAGCTGATCAAAGATTGGATATCGACATCAAAACAGGCCATGAACTCTTTATTCAGGGTCCGATTGGCGCTGCCAGAAGTTACATCGGCCCGCGAACGATGTCGGCCTCTAATCAGATCGCGCTCGTCAATCTCGATATCGGAGGCAATGCCACGCTGCTTGGAACGAACGGAACCGTAGACAACAGTCAGGTCTTCGTTGGTCCTTTCACTATGATGATGGGCAGTACAAACCGAACCGCGGCAGTCGGGATGAAAGTCGGCGGCAA
>JANPFC010000135.1:0-3209 GCA_031423235.1 Chlamydiota bacterium
AACCCAGGCTGCTGTCGAGTTTCCATTGAGATCCATTACGATCTGCGGATCTGAAGCACCAACCTTAGGCATTGAGAGTGTTTCTGGGGATGTCCAAGCAAGATCATTGGACATTAACGGAGAAAAGAATAGAAATGAAAAAATGAGGCACAAAAGTTTCTTCATATTTGATTACCACCGAATTTTGTTTTGATGTTTATTAAAACGAGACAAATAAAACGAACCCTCCTAGGTTTAGATTTTTAAGGGGATGATCGTAAGGGAAAGGCTCGAAATATTAAAGAAAATTTTTTGATGTAACGAAAAATAAATTTAAAAAGGCGACTAGCTCTCTAAACCATCCAACTCCTGGATGGGCGGCTCATTGGAAATCGCCTTCTGCCGACCTAAATAATTGGCCTTGGTCACTACAGGCTTTCCGCTTTTCTGCTCCAGTTCACGCCTTGCATCACCTGCAATTTTACCTCCAGTCTTAGCAGCAACGCTATTCTCAGCAAAACCTTGAGCATCTCTGGCTACAGCAATTTCCTTCGTTGCGGCCTCTCAACATGGAAAAAATCAACTCGAGATCATTCATATGATCTCGAAGGTTCTCCCGCTTAAGCCCCTTATGATCCTTATACTCTGAGGGAGTTATACGGCGAACCGTTAGGTTTGCATACTCCCGTTGGAGTTTAATCCCTCTATCATTCCACTCATCCGTCAACTCTTCGCGAATCGCGATGCCCCGCATCCGCTTCTCTATCCACGCATCGCTATAACCTTTTGCTTTATAAATGGCTCGAGTCCGCTGCGTAGCCAGTTCAGGGTCTTCTATTTCTTGGATCCGTTCGTAGCCCACCTTAGCCAGCCACCTTTTAAACGGCTCGGCTTTAGGAGAAGGGATCGATTGAATAATGCGGAATACCGTCTCTGTATTAGCAGTATCGGTTTCGGATTTCTTACCGTCGCTTAATTCCAATTTCAGTTGTACGATTTTTCCGTACAACTGAACAAACCCCTCTTTTTCAGCAAGTTGAATCTTAAGATCAGACCAATAACGGCGGGGATTCGAGCTTTCCGTTAAAACACCAATGACATCGATAATCGAAAAATACTATTCGCCGTTGTGAAAATTGCGGTGGATTTGTTTGTCTTCAAAAACGACAAGCTTATCAGTTGAGAATGGGATGTTTTTTCCGTGGATAAGATCCTTTAATGAGCGCTAAAGGAAAAAATACAGGCCATGCTAAAGTATTAGGGCAAGATTAGCCTTCGATGGCTACGAGAACGTCCACTTCTTTGGATGGGCCCGAGAAACCCTTTCCGTAAACCTCAAAATCGCCCGCGTAGGTACGCTTTAACGGAGAACTCCAAATAAGGCCCCATGTGTCGATCAGGCTTTTGGGGAACTCTCCAGCCGCTTTGTAAACAGCAAAAGTGGCTGCGGGTATGGTTTTCGCAACCATTCCGGCGGGGATCTGCTCGAGCGAAGAAACAGGGCAGCCGATGACGCATGAGTAGGGTTGAGTATAGTCCCCTTCATAATCGCAATAGAGCGCGATCACTTCATCCGAGGCCTTGTTGGGCACCTTGTTAAAGATTTCATCGGTGTAAAATTTTTGCCAAAGGAGCGGGATGTCTTGGGGCGCTGCATCAGGGTCATTAGAGGTGCGGCATTCAATCCCGATCACCAAAAGCGTTGGTCTTTGAACTGTAACGTATGCGGGCATGATCACACCTAAGAGGGTTTGGATAGAGAGGATGAGCGTCAGTATTAGATTCATAGAGGCGAGATTCTAGCCCAATGGATCCAATTTTGCAATCGGGAAATGGGACGTTTTGCTACAGTTCGAATAAATTTAAGGAATAATTATGCGAACAGCTTTGCAAAGAAGATTGGCTATTCTAGGAATCTCTCTCCCAATTATGGCAGTTGGGATGAACTTCTCAATCGTCAATATGGCCCTGTCTACCCTTCAAAAACAATTCGATGCGAGCGTCTCCGAACTGCAGTGGGTGCTCAATGCGCTTGGTATCGCCGTTTCGGTATTTCTGGTCACAATGGGCAAGCTGGCTGACGCTCATGGCAGGCGGAAGCTATATCTGATTGGGACACTCCTCGTCTGCGCAGCCTCTTTAGGCTCAGGCCTGGCTCCCAAACTGGGCTGGATCATCGCCTCCCAAACCCTCATGGGGATCAGTGCAGCGATCATCATTCCGATCTCACAGGCGCTCCTCGTCCACCTTCATCCCGAAGAAAAACGGGCACAGGCTATCGGCATTTGGGCCACACTTGCCTGCACTTCGCTCGGAATTGGCCCCATTGTCGGAGGGTTGATTATTGAAGAGCTCGGATGGCGCTGGATCTTTTTGATCAACGTCCCCCTTGCCCTCATATCCCTCTATCCTCTCCTGAAATATGTTCCCGAATCGAAGAGCAAGCACACAAACACAAAAATTGATCTCCTGGGCAATTTCCTCCTCATTCTCACGGTTGGATCTCTTGTAGTGAGCATCATGCAAGAGCCAGAGTGGGGATGGAACGTTCTTTGGACGGTGGCCTTCTTCGTCCTCTCTCTCATTCTCTTTATCATATCGGAGAACAGGTCAGAATCCCCCATCATCCGCCCAGACTTTTTCTTCCAACGAACCTTTCTTTTCTCAACCCTTGCTAACTTCTGTATCGTCTTCTTTGTCTGGGGCGATTTTTTCCTCCTCCCCTACTATTTACAGAACGAGCACGGCCTTTCACCCCTTCAAGCAGGCCTTCTCATGCTACTTGTCACGGGCCCTGTCATCCTCTTTTCATCCACAGTTGGCAAGATCTACGCCAAAACAGGTCCGAGACTTCTCATGGTTATAGGGTTTACCTTCTTTATTATTTCGGGGATTACTCAGGTCTTTTTTAACTCGCATAGCCTTGTCCTGCCGCTTATCGCCGCTTTTTGCTTTGGGATTGGCTGGGTCATTGCCTGGGGCCCTTCGATCACATCGGCTGTATCTTCTGTCCCGCGAGACGCGGCAGGGCTTGCTTCAGCCGCCTTCACGACAGTGCAAGAGATAGGGGGTACGCTCGGCCTTACAATTGCTGGAACTCTATTTAGAGTAGGTGATCATTTTTCCGATGGCGCCTGGGTTCTTGCTGTGATTGCGATTCTCGGACTCATTTTTTCAATGGGACTAAAAAGGAAGGCCGTTTAATAGACCTCTTGCGTAACTAAGGGTTC
>JANPFC010000136.1:0-12699 GCA_031423235.1 Chlamydiota bacterium
AGGGCAAGGACGTTTAGAATTTCGGCTGGTAGATCTAGCATCTTAGTTATTGGTACCTCTGGTTTTTTGCCGGCAAGCAAAATTTTAGGTATCTAAGATACTGATCTACCTTTTTTTATGTCAAAAAATCCTAAAGTCGAGTCTGTGCTCTCGGTGGTGAAAAAAATGGGGGTGGCAGGGGGCTTCCCCCGCCTCCCGGTTTTGATTTAGGATTTGACTGCGATTTTAACAGGCTTTGCTGCTTTCGCTTTCGGTATGGTGATTTTCAATATCCCATCTTCGGCAACAGCCTCCGGCAACGCGCTCTCATCGATCTGTATCCCATCAAATGGAACCAAATAGGAATAGTTGTAGCCTCCCGCTTTCGCAAGGATCGCGAGCGCCCCTTTCTCAAATGAGATATCGATATCTTTCGGTTTCACCCCTGCGACGAGCGCCTCAAGGACAAAAGAATCTTCTTTCTCAGAGAGTCTAACCCCTGTTGGGCGAAATGCGCTTTCTACTTCTTGGAAAAGTGTTGCTAGTGACATGGTATTTCTCCTTTTTGATGCATTATCGCATACAATTAGGATGATACAAAAGGGTCGGAATTTTGTCTAGCACTCTCGCGTATGGAGTGCTAGTTTTTGTCTTAAGGAACTGTCACAGAATAAACTAAAGTATTTAGAAGCCTCAGAGTCGTCCAGATTTGAATCATCTTGAGGAGGGCCATATAGTCCCTATATGGCCGACGAAAGATGATTCAAAGGTGGGTGGCTATGATGGCTTCTAAATACTTTAGTTTATTCTGTGACAGTTCCTAAGCGCCTTCAACACCAGGATCTTGCATCGGCTTAATTACAGGCCGAGGAGTGACTGGAAGAGGGGGCGGAGAAGGAGGAACTTTGAGTTGGAGCTCATCGGCAGTTTTAACGCGTCCCCGTTTGATCTCAATATCCCAAGTGCCAGCCATGATCTCTCTCACATCCTTGGCATCAAGGGTTTCGAACTCCATGAGCATATCGGTCATGAGCTGAACTTTACCTTTGTTCTCATTGAGGATCCCAACGGCCCGTTTATGAGCTTCATCAATGAGATCGCGCACTTCTTTATCGATCGCCTTAGCGGTCTCATCAGAATAGCTCTTCTCATGGTAGTTGGTCATGCCTAAATACTGGCCCGATTCAGTTCTTTCGTCGTAGGCTACAGTACCGAGGTTATCGCTCATACCCCATTCGCAAACCATGCTGCGGGCAATTTTGGTCGCTTGAGCAATGTCGTGCTGAGCGCCGGATGACATGTCTTCAACAAAGATCTCTTCAGCAGCTCTACCGCCCATCAGGACGACGAGCTTATCCAGAACTTCTTTCTTCCAGTAGCTGAGGCGGTTCTTCGTGGGCATAAAGTGGGTAGCGCCAAGTGAAAAGCCGCGTGGAATAATCGTGACTTTGTCAACTGGGTCGCTGAACTTAACAACGAGCCCTGTAATCGCATGTCCCGATTCATGATAGGCTGTTGTGAGCTTTTCGTTCTTGTCCATCTCAAGACTGCGCCGTTCTTTTCCGTAGCGAACTTTATCGGCGGATTCGCGGACCTCAGAATCAGTGACTGCAGATCTGCCTAAGCGTGCGGCAAGAAGAGCTGCTTCATTGAGGATGTTCTCGAGGTCGGCGCCTGAAGCGCCCGGAGTGTTGCGGGCCACATCGCCGAGGTCGACTGATGCATCCATTTTAATTTTGCGGGCATGGACCTTTAAGATCTCAAGTCTTCCCTTAATATCTGGGAGGTCTAGGACCACGCGTCTGTCGAATCTACCGGGTCTTAGGAGAGCGCGGTCGAGAACGTCAGGACGGTTGGTAGCGGCCATCAAGATGACCCCTTCCTTCGTATCAAAGCCATCCATTTCGACGAGGAGCTGGTTGAGTGTCTGCTCTCTTTCGTCATGTCCGCCGCCAATGCCAGCGCCGCGGTGACGGCCAACTGCATCGATCTCGTCCATGAAAATAATGCATGGCGCGCTTTTCTTAGCTGTGTCGAACATGTCGCGGATACGGCTAGCGCCTACGCCGACAAACATCTCTACGAAGTCAGATCCTGAAATCGAGAAGAAGGGGCGGTCAGCTTCGCCGGCAACTGCTTTGGCGATGAGCGTCTTACCAGTTCCAGGAGGGCCGACGAGGAGAACCCCTTTCGGAATGCGGGCTCCAAGAGCGGTGAATTTTTGCGGATCTTTTAAAAAGTCGACGATCTCTTTCAACTCTTCTTTGGCCTCTTCTGCTCCAGCGACGTCTTTGAAAGTGATTTTGTTGGTCTCTTTGGTCATCAGCTTAGCTGGAGACTTTCCAAAATTCATCGCGGAAGAACCAACCCCTTTCATCTGCCGTGAGAAAATGAAGTAGAGGAATAGGATCACGAGCATCACAGGGAGAATGGTCAAGAGATAGCTAAAGTAGTTAGGGGCCGGCTCTTGGCTTTTGAATGTTTTTTCAAGAACAACATTGCGCGGCTGATCGGGAGCGCGGTAATTAAGCCCTTTATTCTCTTCAAAACCAGTCCATTCTTCTTTGGCTTGAGCAAACCAGTGGCCAAAAACTTCTGGATCTTGTTTTTCGAGTGCGCGTGTTGAGAGCTCTTGGTTGTTGAAGAACCAAATCGATGAGGCGACCTTTGATCTAGACTTTTCAAGGAGAGCTTCATCTTTTTCCAAGTCGCGTGTGACTTGAGTATACTGTTCTAGCTGCTCCACATAACTGCGGACGCTGCGGAGAGATGAGAGGCGTACGCCATCCGTTTCTTTCCCTAAGTTGCCGATCAACGCGGTGATCTGATTCAATGTATTGCGGTAGGTCCGGAGCTGCAATTCTGGAGAATGATCTCCGGCAGCAGACAACTGGCCAGCTATTGTTTTGAGCTCATTCTTAATCGACTCAGTACCAATTCCCAATGCAGGCGAGCGGAGGAGGGCGACTAAATCGCGGAGTTCTTTGCCAGCAGTTTCAATGGACTCAATCGATTGCATCTGTTGTGCGAGACTCACGGTTCTCTGTACAAAGGGGAGGCTGACAACTTCACGGTCGGTCAGACTATTAAGGACAATAGCCGCGTCACGATCACGTGCATCATAAAGGGGGCTGACTACTGTATAGCCAGAGCGTGGAATTGTCTGCCCGCTGATATGGAGAAATAGGTCTGCTGAATCTTGCACATTTTTCTGCAAGACATCCAGCTCTTCAGTAAGGCGGGTGGCAGCGCTAGTTAACTCATGGTTCCGATTTAAGAGTTCGAGGAAGCGGTAGCGGTCGGCGCTCTCTTCAGATAATCTTTCGCGGAAACGGCCTGTGAATGTGACAAGGTTCTCGCTCTGAGCGATCTTTCGATTCTCTTCCGGGATGGTCAAATTCAAGTTAGTCAAATGCTCAGCCTGGTGGCTAAAAGAGACTTTTCCTGTTGCGCCCGAAGTGAATGTCTGCACCCCGATGATTATCAAAATAGCCCCCAAGAGGAAGAGGAGAAATCCTCCAGGAAAACCTTTTTTCGGATCTGGTCTCATTTTGGCCATAAACGCCTTGCTTTGTTTACGTTATATATTCATCTAAACGTGTTAATTAAACCACTTTTTCTGGTTTTAGTAAAGTGCCAGTGCGCTTGAACGGGAGAGCCCTGGAATTGTCCTCATAACAAAAAAGAAATAAATTGTCTTTGGTTTGTCTTTAGAAACCTGATCTTTAGTCTTTTGTAGACAAAGAAAAGAACCAGACCCTCCCCTCGTCAACCAAAATTTTTTTTGTTTTGACCACCAAATATTTCGATTTCTGCCCCGTATTTGCCCAGGTTAAAAGAGTTTCTAAGGCCTCTCTAGTAAGGACTAGAGACTCTTCGCGCGCAATTTTTTGTAAGAGGTGCCTCTGCTCGATCGTCTCCAGCCCGTTCAGAAAGGCAAAAACTCCCCACGGCCCTTTTTGGACCGAAACCCGTTCGATTTTTCGATCGAGGTATTCTTTCATCTCAAGGGCCCTCTGGGAGAGGAGGACGAGATTCTCTGTTGTCTCTTTCCCGAATCGGTCATTTAAAAATGGAAAGATCTCCCCGCGCATGCGGGACCTTAAGTAGGCCGGATCGGTGTTCGAAGAGTCGATAAAGGGTTTGAGCGAGCGCTCTTCTAAAAATTGGAGGATTTCAGATTTCCGGACATTCAATAAGGGGCGCCAGATCGTCATCCCATATTGGCGGCTAGCAGGCTGCATTCCGCTTAAATTGGAAATATGCGCCCCTTCCAACACCCGTTTCAATACAGTCTCGGCCAAATCGTCGGCTTGATGCGCGAGGAGGAGCGCCTCGTATTGAGGCATGAGATAGGAAAAGTACCCAAATCTCGCTTTTCTGGCCTCATCTTCTTTCTTATCTTTCAGCTCGAGTCTAGTCGAAAAAAACGGGCAGCGAATCTTCGCCGCTTCCACGCGCAGCATTTCGGCCTCGTCGCGGCTTTCTTCGCGCCATCCATGATCTACGTGGGCAAGATGAGGTATAATATCGCATTCCAAAAGAGCATAGAGTAGCGCCTTGGAATCGGGACCGCCCGAATATCCAAGCAACAACGGCTTCTTTCGATCCCAATGGACGTTCAGAAACTCATGTGTTAAACTTCCGATATGCCGATTTTGTGGCGCTACGCCTTGCAAAGCTACTCCCGAGTATTTTCTCTATCTGTTTGCACGTTCATTGCTGTGCTGATTGTCTCCCGATTTAAAGACATCGCCCGCTTTACTGCTTTGAGCGGCGATTTCGGGAAGACTGGACTGTTCATACTTTACCATATTCCGACGATTTTGCCGATCGCAATTCCAATCTCGGCCCTCATCGCATCTCTCCTCCTATTTCAGAGCTTAAGCAGATCCTATGAACTCACGGCTCTAAGGTCCTCTGGCCTAAGCCTCCGGAAGATCGTCGCTCCCTTGCTTGCCGCCTCCCTTCTCCTCTCCCTAGTCAATTTTTCTATTTGCGCCGAAATCGCCCCCTATTGCCGGAGAGAAGGGAAGACGATGATCTATCATGAGACAACCCAGAACCCCCTCCTCCTTCTCCAAAGGCAAAAGCTTGTGAAAATCAAGGACGCCTTTCTAGATATGCTCGTAAAAGATGACGAAACGACCAAAGACCTCACGCTGATCGTCCCGAACGAAAGTACGAAACGGCTCAGCCTCCTTTCTGCCCGCAAGCTTTGGATCGAACAAGAAGAATTGATTGGGAAAGATCTAGCGGTAATCTCCTACATCGACTCCCCTGCCGGATTCGATACGCTGATAATCGAAAACCAATCGATGATGTCAACCGGAGCGCCTCTCCTCTCTACGGCCCTGAAAAAAAACCGCCCCCGTCTCGACATCAATGCGCTCAACTTAAAAATGCTCACTCTTAGCAAAAAAGCAAAGCCTGCCCGTATTGAAATACTCCGTAGAGTTTCCCTATCGCTTGCTGTATTCTCGTTCACTCTCCTGGGCTGCGCCTTCGGGATTGAGCAAGGGAGAAACCCGTCGAAGAAAAATCTCCTTTTTGCCCTTCTGTTAACTTTAAGCGTCCTGATGAGCTATTTATTGGCTAAAGAGTTGAAAAACTCCCCCTTCTTTGCGATTTTGGCCTTCATCCTACCCCACCCATTCATCTGGGTTTGCTCTAGCTTGCATCTCTATCGTATATCCAAGGGGCGGACATGAAAATCTGGCAAAGACACATTCTCGGCAAGCTCGTCAAAACGTTTTTCTTCTTTCTAATGTGCTTACTAGCCGTCTATGTAGTCATCGACCTCTCGGCCCACGGCGTCCGTTTTCTATCTAAATCGTCTTTCATCGACATCATCCTTTTCTACCTCAACATCTTTGCGTCCCTTTTAGATCTATTCCTCACTCTCACCTTTCTTTTGGCAACCATGCGCGTTCTGATCGATCTCACCACGCATCGGGAAATCGTCGCTCTGCAAATGGCGGGTATTTCTAAACGTAGGCTCCTCGCCCCATTTTTTATTTTTGCAGCCTGCCTCTCTTTTATCTGCTACCTCAACACTCAATGGTTTGCTCCCGATGCGCAGGAACTGACAAGCGAGTTTAAAAGCGCCCACAAAACGAAAAAAAGCAAAGTGCAGCAAGCGAAGATTTTCACTGTATCGCTAGAAGATGAATCTGAGCTTATCTATCAAAGATTCGACAAAAATAGCCGGGAACTCTTCGATGTCTTTTGGGTGAAGGCGCCCGATGATATTTGGCATATGAAATCGCTTAAAATCGACTCCCTTGAGGGGAGCTATGTCAACCATTTGACTCGCAACGATGCCAAACAGTTTGAGAAGGCGGAGAGTTTTTCCACCCGCGTCTTTTCCGAGCTACCTTGGGATGACGAAGTGATCCTACACCGATTCGTTCCGTTTGAGAGCCGCTCGATTTCCACCCTCTTTCTTCAAGCCCTCTCCTTTCCTTCAGAAAAGAGGATTATTTTTTCCCATCTCTATTATAAACTTCTCGTTCCCCTGATGCCCTTCCTTGTCCTCTTTGCCGTCGCCCCCTACACCATGCGCTATGCGAGAAGTAGGCCCGTCTTTCTCATTACCGCCTATTCGATTTTTGGATTTATCGCGCTGAAAGTGACGCTCGACGGAATGTTGATTCTCGGAGAGAACCAAGTCCTCCCTTCCTATGTGGCGATTTGGGGGCCCATCCTCTTTGCTCTCGCCTTTTCCCTCCCTACTTTCATGAGGATGCGATGAAATGGATTAGATTGTTCCTCCTCTCCGCGCTTTTTCTTTCCGTTCCTCAATTCATGAAAAAGGAGTTCAAGCTCCCTCCGATCCACGCGGGGATACCTGCCAATCCAGAATGGGATACTCCAACGCCAAGCGATGAGATCCTGGGTATTCTCGATCAGCCCTTCGTCTATTTTTCCCACGGCAACCAGTCTACCGTCTTCCAATCAGAAGATGGTCAGTATGTCCTGAAAATTTTCCGCTACCGCAGATCGCTATTTCCGATCATTCATGATGTGAAAAACTGGTTTAAGAAAAAGCCCAAACAGAATTTCGCATCCAAAGTGAACAAAACCTTCAATGCAGCCCACATTGCCTGCACCAAGGGAAGACAATTTACGCACGTTATTTTCTGCCATCTCAATCTCACGAAAGATCTTCTGCCCGTAATTCAACTGAAAGCAGGAAAAACATACACCGTGCCGCTCGACTCTTATCGATTTGCCCTCCAAAGGAAAGTGAGCCCCTTTAAAGATACTCTCCTTGCAGCCAAGGACAATCCTGAAGAGATGAAACGGCTCATCGATTCATTTGTTCAGCTCCTCCTTGACCGATCTGCTTTGAATATCCGCAACTCCGATCCGAATCTGGGGCCCAATTTCGGATTTCTTAATGGGAAGGCGGTCGAACTGGATTTTGGCAACTACCATATGATCGAGCCGAATATTCAAATACGGAAAGATGAGATTGAAAATTTCATGAATCGCTTCGAGAAATGGCTTCAATATAACGCCCCTGAATACGTTAAAGAATTGCGTTTAAAAAGAATGAAACCGTATGATCTGCAAGAATGAAGCCACCAAAAGCATTCACTGATCTTAGAGAACTCTCTACCGAAATCCACCATTTCAATTCTATTCTCGGTCTACTCCACTGGGACCAGGAGACCTACATGCCTTCCGGAGGAATCACCCCGAGAAGCCATCAGATCTCCCAGCTCTCTGAACTGGTACACGAGAAAAGAACAAGCAGAAAGTTCAAAGACTGCTTGGAGAAATTAGTCAGCTTGTCGACTGGCAAAGTGAAAGTGAAAGGACTGACTAAGCCCCAGCTTGTGATGCTCAGAGAATGGCGCAAAGATTTTGTCCGGATGGATAAGCTCCCCGCCTCCTTCATTAAAACCTATTCGCAAGTCACCTCTGAAGCGAGCCAAATTTGGGCCTCGGCAAAAAAAGACAATAACTTCAAAGTATTCGCCCCATTTTTAGACAAGATCATAGGCCTTTGCAGACAAAAAGCGGAAATTTTCGGCTTTGAGGACCACCCTTACGACGCCCTTTTGGAATCGTACGAGCCGTGCATGACCACCCGCAAAGTGGGAACCCTTTTCGACGGCCTGCAAAAGGAGCTCACCGCTTTATTGAAAAAGATAAACTCCAGCCACCAGATCGATAACCGCTTCTTAAATAAAAAAGTAGCAGCAGATAAGCAGTTGGAAATTGCGAAGAAACTCATCTCCAAGCTGCCCATGGATATGGCCTACACCCGCCTTGATCTTTCCTCGCACCCCTTTTCAATGGCGCTCCATCCCCACGACAGCCGAATCACAACAAGAATCCTCCCGAATCACTTCATGAGCAATATCTTTTCCGTATTGCATGAAGCGGGCCACTCATTCTATGAAATGGGACTCCCCCTCGACACATGGGGAACCCCTCTTTCTGAAGCTACCTCGCTGAGCGTCCATGAAAGCCAGTCGCGCTGGTGGGAAACCCTCATTGGCAGAAGCCACCCCTTCTGTAAGTATTTGTACCCCAAATTGCAAAAAATACTCCCAGGCATGTTCAAGGGAGTCCCCCTCGACAAGTTTTATCGGGCGGTCAATAAAGTATCCCCCACTCTCATCCGCGTCGAGGCTGACGAAGTGACCTATTGCCTTCATGTGATCCTCCGCTTTGAGATTGAAAAAGAGCTGATTTCCGGAAAACTCAACGTCCACGACCTTCCCGAGGCCTGGAATGCCAAGATGAAAAAATATCTCGGCATCACCCCTCCGAACGACTCGCAAGGGTGCCTTCAGGACATCCACTGGTCCCTCGGAGACTTTGGCTATTTCCCAACTTATGCCCTCGGCAACATCTTGTCGGCCCAATTTTTCACTGCGTTTGCAAAAGAGCACCCAGATTGGGAGAAGCGGGTGGGATCTGGCGATCTAGGATTTGTTCGAGAGTGGCTTAAAGTAAATATCCATTCATGGGGCCGCACATACAACACAGAAGAGCTGGCAAAGAAAGTAACGGGCAAACCGTTTAGCGAAGACGCCTATTGCTCTTATCTAAAGAAAAAATACGCTGATATTTATAAGTTTCGGTGATTGAGGCGATAGTGGCGTCGTTTATCGGCCGCATTAAACCTCAGCACCTGCTCGGGAGTCTCTGGAATAACCGGGATGATCTCTATTGGCTTTTGTTCGTCATCCATGGCGACGAAGGTAAAATAGGCCGAAAGGATATCTTTCTGCTCCAAGGTACGAAAGTCCTCGGCAATCACCTTCACCCCGACCTCTAATGACGTCCGCCAAGTTCTATTGACCGAAGCCTTGCAGACCAGGATATCGCCCCGATGAGCCGGATTGAGAAAGCGGACCGAATCGATCCCCAAAGTGACGCAAACCTTTCCGCTATGCCGTTTGGCGACGATAGCCGCTAAATTATCAACGACTTGCATCAATCTGCCGCCGAAAAGAGTTCCATGCGGGTTCAGGTCGTTGGGAAACACCTCAACAACTTGGTCTACAATTGCAGATGAAGAAACTGTCTTACCTTCCATACACGGCCTTATCATCCGCATATCAAGAAATTGAATTAAATGGAATAAAACAAAAAAAAGCCCCTCAAAATGAGGGGCTCCAGAAAATAAGGAGGGAAACTTTTATCGTTTAGAGAATTGGAAGCGTTTACGAGCGCCTTTGCGGCCGTATTTCTTACGCTCTTTCTTACGTGGATCGCGAGTGAGGAAGCCGAGTCCCTTGAGATCTCCGCGGATTGCATCGTCTTCTTGGACGAGCGCGCGGCTGATGCCTAGGCGTGTTGCAACGGCTTGAGCTTCTAGCCCGCCGCCCTTAACTCGGATGATGAGATCCACTTTCTCTGGATTTGAAAATTTTTGTAATGGTGCCATGATGAGATCGCGCTGAAGAGGGAGAGGGAAGTATGCATCGAATTTCCGCCCGTTAACGTCGATATTGCCCGTTCCCTTTCTTAAACGTACTGAGGAAACTGCAGTCTTTCTGCGGCCAATTCCAATTGTCTCTTCTATTTGCTTTGACATTGTTTAAGTTCCTTTAAATATTAACAGGGATCGGTTGTTGTGCTTCCATATCATGCTCCGTACCTTTGAAAATGCGGAGTTTTTTTACTTGCTGTCCGCCGAGGCGAGTCTTTGGCATCATCCCTTTGATGGCGTGCATCAAGACATATTCTGGCTTACGTGCAATCATTGTGTCGTAAGGAACTTCTCTTAAGCCCCCGATGAAGCCTGTGTAGCTTTTGTAGATCTTACGGGCTTTTTTCATACCTGTCACTGCAATCTTCTCAGCGTTGATGATGACGACGCCGTCGCCGCAATCAACGTATTGAGTAAAATCTGGACGGTGTTTGCCACGGAGGATCTTAGCCACTTCAGCGGCAAATCGGCCTAAGGTTTTTCCTGTAGCATCGAAGAGATACCATTTACGTGTGCCGATGGCTTCTTTCTTTGTGAGCTGTGGGGTCTTTTGCTTATGGTTCATTTGTTCGGAATCCTAAATACAAATTTAAAACGATATCATACCTCTCACCCCATTTTTTTGCAAAGATGATTTTTTCTTTGGAAAACTAGACCCGCCTCCGTTAAGATAGAACGCTTATGAATGAGCCAAAAACTTATTTTATTCGTACTTACGGATGCCAGATGAATGAGCTCGATACCGAGATCATGGCTGGGCAGCTCCAAAAGAGGGGGTTAACCCCCATAGAGGACGAGGAGAGCGCCGACGTCCTTATATTCAACACCTGTTCAATCCGAGACCTTGCGGAGCGGAAGGTGATGGGCAAGCTGGGCCGGATGGGCCGGGGCCACAAGCGGAACACCATTATTGGGGTTACCGGCTGTATGGCTATGGCCAAAAAGGACTCCCTTTTCCGCAAATTCCCCCACCTAGACTTCGTGGTCGGCACCAATAACATCACCGACCTAGGCACCGTGCTCGACGAGGTCCTTTATACCAAGCGGCAGGTATTCAAAACCGACGAGAGATTCGAGGAAAATTTAGACTATCTAGTTGCCAAAAGGGACAACAAACTCAAGGCGTTTGTCTCCATTATCCGGGGCTGCGACAAGTTCTGCACCTACTGCGTCGTCCCCTATACGCGCGGCCAAGAGGTCTCCCGCCCCTCCGACAGCATCGTCGAAGAGTGTAAAAAACTCGTTGACGCGGGCTATAAAGAAATCACCCTCCTCGGCCAAAACGTCAATAGCTACGGTAAAGACAAGGCTGAATGGAATTGCCTTTTCCACGACCTCCTCTACCAATTGGACAAGATTCCGGGCATGGAGAGGATCCGCTATATGACCTCCCATCCGATCGACATCACGCGCGAGCTCATGGAGGCGCACCGCGACCTCAGCTCCCTGTGTGAATTCGTCCACTTCCCGATCCAAGCGGGATCGAGCCGCATTCTCAAAAAAATGCACCGGATCTACACGAAAGAGCAGTATTTAGAAAAAGTGGCCCTCCTCCGCGAAATCGTGCCTAACGTTTCTCTTGGGACAGACATCATCGTCGGCTTCCCAACAGAGACAGAAGCTGAGTTCCAGGAAACCTACGACGTACTTCAGCAAATCCGCTATTCCCTCGCCTTCGTCTTCGCCTACAGCCCCCGCAAAGGGACCCCGGCGATGCGCTGGAAAGACGACATCCCCGAAGAGGTCAAGCTAGAGCGCCATCAAAGACTCATGGATCTGCAAGACCAGATCAGCAATGAAGAGAGAGCTCAAATGCTCGGCAACACCTATGAAGTGCTCGTTGAGCGCTTCAACAAGGACGGGAAGATGCTTAAAGGGCGAACCCGTTGCTGGAAGAAGGTGATTTTCGAGGGCGACGAGAGTCTAATTGGCACGCTGCAGCAGATCAAAGTGCATAGCTATAGCCACCAGACGCTCATCGGCGATCTCGTCAAACACACTGAACGAAGGCTTCAAGTTGTTTAGAATAGCCTGAAGTGCTAGCCTTTTCGCTCTTCAACAAGAGGAGTGTTTATGGCATCATCAGTAGCAGCTACTTGCGGCACATTTACTTCAGTTCAAAGGCAATATCCCCACATCGATTTAAGAGATCCTGCGGGGAGTTTTTTCAATCTATTCCGCTCAGGAAAACTGAAAGACACCGACACCGAATATGGCGCGCTCTCCGTGGCCAGAGACTACCCTAGCGTCAGCCAAGCTTTAGCGGGAGAGCCCGAGCGTCCAACCTTCATAGGCCAAACTGTCGGCGATAAATGCATTGAAATGCTCTTTGATGACAGAAAAGAGCCTCAATTCGAAATGGCGAGAAATTTCGCCCTTTTGCTGCGGGAGCATAATATTGACACCCAGTATTCCCATATAGCTGAGACGGTGGCAACCTTGCATTTGGAACCTCGGGAAGCTGACGCCCAAATACTGACAATGCTCGATGAGCCGGGCATCAGAAAATTTGTCCAAGTGCTTGTGACTCTTTACCACGGAAGGGGCGTCCTCAGCGATGTATTCGACGCGCTCGATTCCAAGATTACCGAGATGCAAGGCGGAGAAGACGATACTCTCTCAACAGACGCAGTCTCCTCATGGGATGGAACGAGAGCGCCGGCAACAACCCCAGCGAATGATGGAGAGGAAGGGGCTGAGGAGTCTCTGGTCAACTAAACTCCCATTTTTTTTTAACGCAGAGGTAGGAAAGAGATAACACGCAG
>JANPFC010000137.1:0-10161 GCA_031423235.1 Chlamydiota bacterium
GAGTCCCAGTAGCGTTGCGGAGCTCGCCGCAAACTCAGCGAGTTTGCAAGAGCGAGCAATGCGCTGGGGCGCAAAAGATGCTCACCAAAATTCACCAAACCTAACGGTTCGCCGTATATCAGGGGGGGGGAATTATTATAAACTTCAAAGTAGGGGGAACGAATTATGATACTCAGTCTCATTATAGCTTTGTCTGAGATCCAGAAATTATCGCTACTTTATTTCGCTTATACGTACAACTCCCGTTCCTCGTTAGCCCTCATTTTGTGGTGGCTTATTTGGCAGGCATTCTCAGTAATAGTGTTCGGGAAGCTTTCTGATATTAAAGGGAGAAAGGTTTCTCTCTTTATTACTATTGTTGCTTCAATATTGGTGAGCCTGCTAGTTAGATTTGAATCTAGTTTTCATTTTGCTCTTCTTGTAGACGGTCTATTAGTTTCAACTTTGCCAATTGCATATGCTGCTAAAAATGATCAACACCCAACAAAGAGTAAAAGGCTTGTATACGCTGAAGCATGTTTAGCGAGAGCACTCCCATGGTGTGTGATCCCCCTTGCTTATCTTGCAACCGGACTTCCTGGATCTTTTTGGGGGTCAGCAATATTAATCTCATCGCTACTTAGCTTGGTTGCTTGGATGTTTCTCAAAGACAATCAGGACGCCTATTGCCACCCTTCCCAAGCCAAAACTGAATATTCACCTTCCATTTTCATACCTTTTGTCGGCATCATTTTGCTAGCACTATTCTTTTCCGAGTCGGCTTATCAAGTGGTAGCCTATCTAATAGAAGAAAGGGAAAACATTCTTCCATTGACAACATCATACATTTTATTTGGATTAGGGATGAGCTTTACCAGCGCTGGGCATCTTCTCTTCAAGGAAATTAACGGGAAAAATTTATTAAAAATTTGTGAATTTTCATTCTTGGGAATGTTTTTCTATTTCATATACAAATTTTTTGGGTGTTCAGGGGTTGACCAGTGCTTTTTAAATGGCATAGAGAAACTATTGTTGGGTCTTGCCAGCGGGGTTTATATTCCAGTGATTTATGCCATTGTATGTGAAAGATTTAAAATTCATCAACAGGGAGAGCTCTGTGGTCTGTTAGAATCCACAATGACCTTGGCAGAAATTATATCCCCAGGACTCGTGTTTTTATTATTAAAATTTCAATTAGCCGCAAACGACCTCATACTAATTATTGGCTTTGGATTTTTCATTTCTTATACTATACTGCAGCTCCGCAGATTAATTCATAGGGAGTCATGAAAATGCGGCAACCAAAAACAACCAATATACAGAAACTTGTAGTAGACCTCACTACTGTGGAAGATCTATATAACGATCAAAATCTGGCGGCTACCTCGCTGTTTTCCGGAGGATTTATCAATTTTGGATATTGGGAAACCCTTAAAATACACCCCAGAATCTCAGCAAGAACACGTGCTCTAAGTTCTCAGAAATTATACGAGAAGATTTTTGATTTGCTTGCAATTAACACAACAGACTCAGTATTAGAAATTGGCTGCGGCCTTGGGAATGGAAGTATTCTTTTGCATCAGAAGTACAAGCCCAAATATCTAATTGGGATAGATGCATCAGCCTTTCAAATTCAAAGGGCTATGGCAAAGCACAAAAATTATTTAAGCTCGTCGAAGGACAGCCTAGTTCTAACAGTTGCTACTGCTGAAAACTTTAAAATTCCTCCTAGCAGTATCACAAAAGCATTCTCTGTAGAAGCTCTGCAACATTTTGATTCAGTTGATAATTTTCTCCATCTCATTTTAAAAACCTTAAAGCCAGGTGGTCGTCTAGTGGTGACTACCTTTTTCCTTAAATCAGATCCGCCGTCAAAATTTTTTGATTTATTTCCAAACTTTGCTAGTGGCGTTGATAAATTGATAAAAGTGGATGACTTCAAACAGAAATTAGTGGAATTTGACTTTGTGAACATCGAGTTACAAAGTATAGGCAAACATGTTTGGCATGGATTTGATAGATGGATTTCTCAGACAGAATATAGAGATACCTGGGATAAGAATTGGTTAGATGCCTACAAAAATAACATCTTAGATTACTATATTTTTATAGCAGAGAAACCCCTTGAAAAGGAACGACATGGACTCGAAAACTAGACAGCAAGTTATGAGTTTGATGAGATTTATTCATCTGGCTGAAAGACTCAAGTTTACATTGCGTCATGGTTGGGCCTCAAATGGCAGACAGGAAAGCGTGGCTGAACACTCATGGAGGCTTGCCCTCTTAGCCTTTTTGCTCGCTCCATACACCCAAGTTAATTTAAACATGGAAAAGGTCTTTGGGATGGCTGTAATCCATGATTTATGCGAAGTACTAACCGGGGATACACCTTTTTTTGAAGCTATTGATGGCTCCCCAGAAAAACGTAAAAAACAAATGTTAGAAGAAGAAGCCATGAAAACCCTTACCAGTCTGCTGGACAGAAGCATTGGCGACAAATTTCATACTCTTTGGAAGGAATACGAAGATGGTGAAAGCGAAGAGTCGAAATTTGTACGTGCGCTAGATAAAATTGAAGCGCAGGTTCAACAGAATGAAGCTGACATATCCACGTGGAATGATTTTGAAAAACAAAGCATATTTACTCATCTCGATAAATTTTGTGACTATAACGATTTTTTGCAGCTTTTCAAAGATGTTGTTAGAAACGAATCTATTGCTAAATTAAAAACCGCTTCTGTTGCACACTAAAATCTGGCCGAATCTATAGATCCGCTTTAATTTTCTTGTATTCTACATACAAAGCCTGCAAATTTTTCAGAGCTAAGGAACTGATTTTCGATTGAGCTGCAGGAGAGTTACATCAAGAAAGTCCTTCCCAAGATAGCACTTTTTGATCTGTTCCCTTTCTTGTTTATATTTAGCCACTAAGGTTCGGCTCTCATTTTCATCAAGCATTACAAAAATAGGGATTCGAAAAGGTATATCATTGAGATAGCACTCGGCTTTCAAGCGAGGATCATTATTCTCAGAAGGATGGCAAATTACTTGCCCGCCCTTGAGCTGATTCTCAAAAAGTTTTGCATTTTGATACCCGTAACCCGCCAGAATTCCCAACGTTTTGCAATTAACCAATAATTTACGCCATATCTCTTCTTTCCCTTCCCGTAGTTGTTCTACCACTTCTGTTGGATTGAAGTCGCAGCCTACGACTTGTTTGAATTCAGTGTAATAATTTATTAGAGTTGAGATTGTCAGGGGAACATTGAGGAAAACTAATGTGCGAGAGTTTAGGAGTTCTATTTCTGTTAGAATGTAATCTTCAGATAAACAATGACTGCTGTCTTTTTTCCATTCTTCCCAGCCCTCTTCGAGTTTTCGGTCGACTAGGATATATTCAATTTCAGGATGCTCCGCTAAATACTGCTGCAGTTCTTGTTTTTTCTCTTCAGAAAATTCAACGAGGTCTTCCACTGTCACAGACTTAGATCCAAAGAGGGTATAGGCAGCTCCATGTTCTAACAAAAACTCTTGGAAAAACTCTTTAATTTTATCGCGTTGCACTTGGCTCTCCGCTCTGCTTAAAGATCGCTCACAGCTCGAGAAAATGATTGACAGGAAAAAAACCTTTCCAATAAAAGGGTAGAGATTTTTTTTCATCCTACCAGGAAGTGCGTATGAAGGTTTCATCTATTTTTATGTCAGTTTTACTGTTTTGTATAAGTGGGGAAGCCACATCTTTACCCAAAGCAATAGGATTTTCAGAAAATGCTGCTGTTTATGTCAAGGGTTTTCAAGATGATCGAATTTATTTGAAGAGTGAATATTTGACCGTCTCTGAAGATGGGATGTACGTACTCGATCAATTCAATCAAAAAGTCCCCCTAACGGAATTGTTTTCTGACTCTCAAGGTCTTTATACCAAGATCGGATCATTCGGAACTGACATAGCGACTGTTTACCCAATCGTTTGGTGCCACACTTGCAACGCGTGGAGAACAGTCAACATCAAAGGGCTATGTTCAAAATGTGGGAATCCTCCTTAAAAAACAAAGAACGTGGTGCCGATGGATTTTGCTTCTCAGATGAACGCCAGATGCCGCATAGTGATCTCAGCAATACCGATCTGAGAGTGGGGTGTCAAAAATTCAACTTTAGCCCTCTCTGGGAGTGATCTAAAAATTTCGCTTCATTCCACTATGGTATCCGGAGGGAAATTGGAAACAGTTTTCCAGTGGGAAAATATTGAAAAACTCGACATTTTTGACACCCAATCTGAGAGCTGTTGTAAACAATCTAAGAGCAAAGCTTTCTCTCCGTTCAGGGAGACTCCTGGTGGGACAAAGTCAAAACATAAATCTAAAAACTGATTTTTGGAACTGCTCAATGTCGGTCTAAAATCTGGGATCCAGGAGTTCTCTGGATCTTCCAAAATTTGAAACCCAAAGCGGAAAAGAGAATCTTGGAAATGGGTGTAATGAGCACTTCGGCTAAAATTAGTGAAAAGGGCTCCTATGTATTCAACTCCGAAAATATTACTGATGCTTAACTGAAAATCTACAAAGGGTTCAACTGACCAGATCTGTGGGGATCAGGTCAAAAAACACTATGTAGCTATTTAAGTCCACTGGCCGACTGTTTTTCATAGGATTCCACAATTCATATGAAAGCGTTTTGGCCGAAATGACCTCAGAATGCAACCAATTATAAACCCAAGCCATAAAAGCGACGCTCTCTTATTCCACCAAGACTTTCAGCTGGCGAAGCTATACCTTCTCTCCCTTCCATCTTGCAATTTTCTTTTCTCAATAAGTCGCATGTGCTAGCCTATTTGGTCTTGTGATTTGGTTTTTTTTATGCGTAGTCTCAACCCATGGCCCGCGTTCCCCTCAAACCTTGAAGCTCCTGTCGCAAGGTCCCTGAGCATCCAATTCATCCTCCAATCCCTGATGGATGCTTTCGAACTCCTGTGCGAACTGGAAACTTCAACGCCATTGCAGCTGCAGGGAGCCAACCTGAAAGAAGAGATCAACTGCATATCAAAAGAACTAGAAAAGGTCCTCCTCTTCTCGCTTGAGAACCCATTCGCTCAAAAAGGGAGCGTTTTGGACAAACTTTGCTTTTATTCTGAAATCTTGATACAAGCGTCACATGTGGCCGACCCGGAAGTCACCATAGTCATGGAGGAAATGAGGAAATCGATCCTGATTGTGAAATCTAAGATCATGATATGGAAAAAAATGCCCGCCCGCTATCCCTTACGAGAAATGTTGGACCAATTGATGGAGCTCTATTTCGACCTCTTTCAAAAAATGTGCCGATTTTTCAAGGCCCTCTCCCCATTTCTCAAAGAGGCCCGTTCAGATGAAAACGTCCTCATTTACCTCATTGAAAATAAAGACAAACTCAATGGATACCTCGGAGAAAGGCGCATTGAAGAGCTTCTCCAAAGCTTCTTCCCAGCAGGCCACGATCAGCTTCGCGCCGCCATCCACGAAGGGTATACCCGCCGCGGGTTCACCACCTTTCTCACCTCTATTGAACCTCTCATCGATGCGATCCAATGGGAGACGCCATGCCACTCCCCAATGACACACTAAATCTCCTCGTTGAATACATCAAAGAGCAAGGCCCCTATGTGCTTGCGTCCCCCGAGGACGCAGAGCACTTTCGAAACGCAAAACGGAAAATGCAAAATGCAAAAGTAGAAGAGAAAAAAGAAGAAAAAAAGTTTGAAGTTTCTCTTTCGCCGCCCCCTAAACCGGCCGTTAAATACGAACCTCCAGCGCCAAAACCGGTAGTGATCGCGCGCGCCGTCGTCAAAGAAGAAGCTCACCCTCCAGCCAAACCCTCCTTCGATCTTTCTGGAGTGAGGAACATTCTGTCCGTTGTAGCCCCAGAGCTGGCCATCCTGAATGAGATCCCAAACGACGCAATGGCAAAAAAAATCTCCGAAAGATGGAAAACGAAAAATCAATCGGCCCCCATCTCGATCCTGGTCTATCAAGAACCTCCCGAGCAACGGGCCCTCCTCGACCAAGTGGCAAGAGCGCTCGACGTCTATTTCGGCCCTGCCAAGATTGTACAGGCAGAGGGGATCGAAAAAGACAAGCAATGGGGCGCCTTTTTGTCGGTGGCCGACCTGAAAATGGTAATCGTGTGCGACTACACGCTCTGGCAATTGAACGGCCTCATGCAGTTTTATAAGGAAACGCCCGCCCAAGGGGTGAGAGTTTTGGGAAATGTCCCGATCTTCCTCCTTCCCGACTTGTCTCTCTACCTGAAAGACTCGCTTCTCAAGCGCTCTTTGTGGAAGGCCCTATGTCAGAAATTATCCTAGGGACGGCGATTCGAGATGGCAAAGTGATGCAAGATTTTGATTCAGAATCGCTTCCAACAGGGGACACCCATTCCCAAATGGTGAAGGGGTCCCCTGTTGGAAGCGATTATGGATCAAAAGATTGCGTCACTTTGCCATCTCCAATCGCCGTTCCTAGGATTATCGTAGAAGTTCTCCTTGATCAAAATTTGGCAAGGCCCCTCGACTACGCTGTGCCAATGGGTTTTCGCGTCGAAGTGGGAATGCGCGTAGAGGTTCCCTTGAAGTCGACGATGAAACAAGGGGTCATCTCAAAAATTAAAGCAACTTCCCGTTTTGAAAATGTAAAGCCGATCCATCGAGTGATCTCCTCCGAAGGAGAGCTCTCCGATTCCCTCTGGAAGCTGGCCCACTGGATGTCCCATTACTACGCAGCTCCCCTGCAGCGCGTAATCAAATCGTTCATCCCGGTCAATGTGAGGAAAGAGGTAAAGGAGAAAACCCAAGTCTTTTTAAAATTGGGCCAAAACCACGATGAAACCATCAAAGCGATCGAAAAGCTCCGCGTAAAAAACCCCGCACAGGCCATTGCCCTCGAACTTGTTTTAACCGCGCCTAAGGGGATCTATTTAAGAGACATCGACGTCTCCCGCAGCGCCGTCACCAGTTTGATCAAGAAGAAGCTCTTAGAGGCGCAAAATATCAAAGTGTCCGGAGACCTCCTCCTCGAAGAGGAATTTTTTCCCACTCTTCCCAAAAAGCTAAACAGCGAACAGAAAAACTGCCTCGATGCCATCTGCGCCTCGCTTGAAAAGAATCGGTTCGCCTCCCACCTCATCTACGGAGTCACCGGAAGCGGCAAGACCGAAGTCTACATGCAGGCCATAGCCGCAGCTTTGGAGCAGAATAAATCGGCGATCATGCTCGTCCCCGAGATTTCCCTCACATCGCAGACCATTGAGCGGTTTAAGGCCCGCTTTAGAGAGAAAATCGCCATTCTCCACCACCGCCGCAGTCTCGGCGAGAGAACAACCGCCTGGGAAGACCTCCGCAAAGGGGATGCGAAGCTCGTCATCGGCGCCCGCTCCGCCCTTTTCTGCCCTGCGCAAAATCTCGGCCTCATCATCATCGACGAAGAACACGACGGCTCCTATAAGCAAAGCGACGAAATCCCCTGCTACCATGGCAGAGACACAGCCGTCATGCGCGCCCATCTAGAAAACTGCGTGATCGTCCTTGGGAGCGCAACCCCCTCGATCGAATCGCGCTACAATGCCCAAATCGGCAAATACCAGTTCCACGAACTCAAATCGCGCGCCACATCCGCTCCCCTCCCCGCAGTAAAAATCGTCGATATGAAACGGGCCTTTGAACTCGCCGGCGGCTTCACCCATTTTTGCGATGAGCTCCTCGATGGACTGAAAAAGCGTCTTGCGAACGGCGAACAGACACTCCTTCTCCTCAACCGGCGCGGCTACCATCGGATGCAAGTTTGCAGCGGCTGCAGGCACGTGATCAAATGCCCCCATTGCGATCTCTCCCTCACCTTTCACAAAGAGGCCAACTTTCTCCAGTGCCACCTCTGCGACTACAAGCAGCCGATTCCCAGAAACTGCCCCAATTGCCAAAGCCCCGAATCGCTCCAATTCAAAGGATTCGGCACCGAACATGTCGAGAGAACTCTTCACGCTCTTCTCCCTGAAGTCCGCACACTCCGCATGGACAGGGACACTACCTCAAAGAAAAACAGCCACGAAGAGATGTTCAAACAGTTCCGCGCCCATAAAGCCGACGTCCTCATAGGCACTCAAATGATCGCAAAAGGGTTTCACTTCCCCTCAGTTACGCTCGTCGGCGTTCTCAATGCCGATGCAACACTCGGCATACCCGACTTCAGGTCCGCTGAGCAAGTCTTCCAGCTCCTCACTCAAGTAGCTGGCAGAGCGGGCCGTGCCGAACTGCCAGGCGAAGTGGTTATTCAGACATTCCTACCCGACCATCCGACGCTCCACCTTGCAGCCGCCCAAGACTATCCCGCATTCTACACATCGGAAATCGAGGAGCGTAGCCGCTTTTCCTATCCCCCATTCTGTCACATAGTGAAACTCCTCTTTTCCGACGCCGATCCAGAAACGGCGCGTCTCCAAGCTGAAGCTGCCTACCAAAAACTCAAGGCCATATTGCAGCCGCCGTCGGAAATCCTCCCCGTCATGCCCGCAGGGCACGCCAAAGTGAAAGACCGCTACAGATTTCAATTCTTAGTGAAAGTATTTAAGATGAGTCAAATTGGGGAACACTTAAAAGACCTCCCCGGCGCTAAGATAGATGTGGATCCAATCTCTACTTATTTTTAAAAAGAACTATTTCAAAAATCGATATAAAAATTGTGGCTACGGGGGGGAGGAACGATTCTAATGCTGGGCCGCTCCCAACGAGCGAAATCAGAATCGATTTGCGCCTGCAATGCAGCCGTTCTCGCTTCCGACTCATTCGTCAGTTTCTTAGCCGCTAAATAGTCTTTCCAATCCCTTTTGCATTCAGCTATTGCATGGGTCAACTTCTCATATTCATTTACAAGGGAAGCGTGGCGCTTTTGGCGATCTGGCGACACCTAAAATTTCTGCGGTGGTAATGTAATGATTCATGAAATCCTGAAAGAAACTGTTGAAAAGCGCTCATCCCATATTGAATTTTAGTACTTAAAGGTCAAATTAAGATAGGCGACTTACTTCCTTTCCCGAAGGCTTTGAATTTCTTTTGCAAGGAATAATGTAATAGGTACAAGCTCCTTTGGCTCGTGACCCATCTTTATACTTTGGTCTAAGTATCCAATAATCCCTTCAATGGTCAGAAGACGCCAGTCCAACTCCGGCATTTTTTCTGCTTTTTCTTTATTCAAGAATATTTTTGTAGCTGCCATTTCCTTCTTCCACTTTGTCATTTCTTGATCCTGTTCTTTCCTTCTTCCTATTGAATCGTTTGCGGAATAAAAGATCAGTCCCATTGTGAAGAGAAGAACAACTAATCCTGTTGTTGGTAAAATAGCAAGTAATGCTTTTGCTCTCGGTGTATTCCCGTGCATAGCTCCTATCGTACCTGCTACAAATGCGAATATGGAGGTTCCACAACATAACCAAATTGGGAATGGAATTTCTTTTAAGATCTTGTTGATTGGTTCCATTAATACTCCATAAATTTCTCAGATGATGTGAGAATACAGGAATTATTCCATCAATCGGGAATTATCAGTTAGTCCGAAACTTTTTTTGAATAGAAATAGATTGAGATCCAATGAAAAAAATATACGCTAAGTATCCGTTCCACTGGAACAACATATGTAAAAGCACCCCCACGCGTGTGGGGAAGACTCTCATGGCCACAGACCGAACCAATTGAGCGGGGAAACACCCCCACGCGTGTGGGGAAGACCGCTTGGCCAAAGAAATCAAGCCCACCTTCATAGAAACACCCCCACGCGTGTGGGGAAGACTCGTTCACTTCAAGCAGGTGTCGGTACCAGGTCAGAAACACCCCCACGCGTGTGGGGAAGACCTCAGGACTGCCCACGCCGGAGTAGTATCCGTGGAAACACCCCCACGCGTGTGGGGAAGACCATTTACCGTGACTGACGGATGGGTATCTCCTAGAAACACCCCCACGCGTGTGGGGAAGACTCTGATAGCCTTTCACACTCTTCTCAGTCTCTAGAAACACCCCCACGCGTGTGGGGAAGACCCGCTTGAAGGGGCCGTTTCCTTCGAATTTAAGGAAACACCCCCACGCGTGTGGGGAAGACTCGTAACACTTAAACTTCCTCTCTTCCGGCTTGGAAACACCCCCACGCGGGTGGGGAAGACCTCAGC
>JANPFC010000138.1:0-3986 GCA_031423235.1 Chlamydiota bacterium
AAATTTGTAATTTTGACCGCGCAAAAACGGATATATTGGACGTTCGTAAACTGTTTAATATTTCTAATATTAACATGTTTACGATCGTCGATTCTAGCGAGTTTTCGCGCAGCTCAAAATCAAAGTTTCAGGTCGAGCGCAGTATAACTCATTTCGGGCCAGTAAGATTGCAGTAATCGTTTTTATAGCATGAACCAAGGGAGGCATGGGATTGGAGCATTGCTTTGAATTTGATGCTCTCCACAATAGACTACTACTCCATTCTTAGCTGGGTTTTTCTCTAGGTCAAGCCAATGTTCAATAGTTTTCCTATAATCTGAATGAAAGGATTGCGAAAGCTTGATTTCTATAGGAAATCCGTACCGCCCATTGTAAATCAATAGATCAATCTCATTTTTTGCCTGGTCCCGCCAAAAATAAAGAGGAGGCGTTTCACCAAGATTATAAAACCTCTTAAAACATTCACTTACGATAAAAGTCTCAAAGATGCTTCCAAGAAGCGGATGGGTTTTTAGATGATCTATATTTCGAATTGAAAGCAGATGACAGAGTAGGCCTGTGTCAGCAAAATAGATTTTAGGTGTTTTGACTATCCGTTTCGAGAAATTTTCGAAGTATGGAGGTAGAATGAAAATTAACCCGCTAGTTTCTAATATAGAAATCCATTCTTTGATTGTCGGTGTAGAAACTCCTAACGCCCCTGATAGATCTGAATAATTCAAAAGTTGTCCTGATCTGGACGCACAAAGAAGTAGAAAATGTTCAAAAGTGCGTAAATTGCGAACATTTAGAAGGGATCGAATATCACGTTCTACATAAGTAAATAAATAGTTTTCATACCATTTATAGCTATCTAGATGTTTGTCGTGAATACGAGGATACAATCCTTGCCAAAGTAAATTATACAATTCTTCTTGAATAACTTTCTGTCTTTGCGGATGAGGGCTTTGAAAGATAGATTCAAAATTTGCATCTTCGGGGTATTCGCGAAGTTCAAGATAACTTAAGGGAAATAGTTTGAAAGTAACAATTCGACCCGCAAGAGATTGAGTGATTTTTTCGACCAGAAGAAACTGAGAAGAACCTGTGAGAATGAATTGTGCAGGATCTTGGTTGTTGTCGACGATTTCTTGAAGATAGGGAAATAATTCAGGAGTTCTTTGAACTTCATCAAGGATTACATAGGGTCCATGATCACTTAAAAAGCCCCGAGGATCTGCTGATGCTTGATGCCTCAAGTCTAGATTCTCCAGAGAAAGATATTTGTAGGTGGGGAAAAGAGCCTTCGCAAGAGTTGTTTTTCCGCTCTGCCGTGGCCCCACGAGAGCTAGGATTGGGTACTGCTTCGCATACTTCAAAATATGCTTTGAAAGATGTCTTGGGATCATGTTGACAATTCTAAGGTTCAATCTTAAATCTGTCAAACATATGTGTAAGTGTCTTATTCTGCGTAGGTTTCGCCTATCTAAACCAGGGTGAGGCGGCCGTCCTGAAGGAGATATTGATGGCTGCAGAGGGCGGCAAGCTCTGGATCGTGCGTTACGAGAATCAGGCTCTTTTTCAATGAAATCAAGAGTTCCCCAATTTTTTTCCCATTTGCCCTATCGAGGTTGCCGGTCGGTTCGTCGGCCAGGATGAGGTTCGGGTCATTGCAGAGGGCGCGGGCGATCGCGACCCTTTGCCGTTCGCCGCCTGAGAGGAGCTTTGCAGGGAGATCAGCTTTGACTTCAAGGTCTACGAGGGAGAGAAGCTCTAACCCTTTTTGCCTTGTAACGGGTTTGCGGGCGATGCGGGCAGGCATCAGTACGTTTTCAAGGGCTGTAAAATCATCGAGGAGGTTGTAGGCTTGGAAAATAAAGCCGATCTGCTGGTTCCGGATGTGGGGTGCGGTTGAGCGGGTGAGTCTTTGGCCTGCTATTTCGATTTCTCCGCTATCAGGCTCGTCGAGCGTGCCGAGAATGTGGAGGAGCGTCGTTTTCCCTTCGCCGGAACGGCCGCAAATCGCAATCGATTCGCCAGACTTGACGGTGAGAGAGATGCCAGAGAGAACTTGGACTTTGGGGTAGGCTTTGACGATGTTTTTGGCTTTTAAGATCATTCAGACCTCAGGACGGAAGAGGGGCGGATCCTGCTTGCTTTGATGGCGGGTATGAGGCCGGCTGCCAGGGAGAGGATTGGGGTGGCGATGGCGACGAAGAGGACCGCTTCGTAGCTGAGCTGATTTGGAAGGGTTTTGCCGAAGAATGCGGGGTTGAATGCGTTATGTCCTTGGAGGGCGCTAAGGACTGAGACGAGGCTGTCGAGGTGTTTGAGTGTGAAGATGGCAAGACTTCCTCCAAGAAGGCAGCTAAGGGCTCCCATCGCTACGCCGCAGATGCCAAAGATGGCTGCGATGCTTTTGAATGAGGCTCCCATCGACTGCAAAATCGCGATCTCTTTTTTCTTATCATTGACGAGGAGGACAAGGAGGGAAATGATGTTGCAGCAGGCGACGATCAGGATGACTCCGGCAATCAGGAGAAAGAGAGTTCTGTCGCTCTGGAATTGGAGCATGAGGTCTTTGGAGAATTCGAAGTCGCGGTAGGTTTCGACTTTCCAATACGGGGAAATGCCTGCTTTCTCAAACCGCTTGGTGATTTCGTTTTTCACTTTATCAACAGAGCCTAAATCGTCAAACCAGACAAAGATCCCATTAGTGGGTGTTCCGTCGGGTGAAAATGTTTGATTCGAGGCGTGGATGGTCCGGGTGATTTCAGGAGGGACGATGATGCATTTGTTTCCAATCGAGACGAGGCCTGGATCGTAAAAACCGCCGACTCGAATTGGGATTCTTTGCTCCTGCGAGGAGAGGGCTGTTGCCGCCGCGTAGTTCAGTGTGCCGCTGTCTCCAACTTGGATGCCGCTGTCTTTGTAGTTTTTGGGGAGGAGAACCGAGATGTCGGGTCCTTGAAAAGGGGTCGATTCCAGGATGAGCGATTCGAATTTTGGGTTTTTTTCCGGGTAGGAGAGGAGATAGGACATTTGCGAAACGACGCTGCCGCCGCCTCGGTTGATCCGGAGGAGAGCTCCGCTGATTTCGTAATCTTGATACGGGAGCCCGAGTGTCGATAATTCTTTGAATGCCGTTTTTACTGGGTCGATTTTGTCGGCTTTTGGCCAGTAAAAGGGGATTTCGGCGTCGATTTCTTCAGCATAGGGGTCGCTGAGGGCGCTTTCCGCTTTTTCGCCGATGGTTTTCAGTGTGTATTGAGAGGCTGCGGCTAGGCCGTCGACTTGATAGTAGTAGGATTTGTAATAGGAATCTGTCGGGGAGATGCGGATGGGGGCATGAAGCGTTGTGAGTTTATTCAGCCAGTTTTTCTCTATGCCGGTAGTGACCGATAGAAATACGATCACCAGCCATACCACGAGGGAAATGACCATTACCGACATGAGGGAAATCAGTGCCGTAGAAAGAGACTTTTTTCTAGGCACCAAATACTTGAAAGCAACCGTGAACTCAAACAATGGTTATTTTGCTTCTTTAAAAGTCACGTGTTTGCGCAGGGACGAATCGTATTTTTTCAATTCGATACGCTCTGTAGTGTTTCGTTTGTTTTTGACAGTCCAGTAAACCTCGTTGGATTCGCTGCTTTTCAATTTGATGTTTTCTCTCGCGCCTTTCGCCATTTGATACCTCATTAAAAGGCTGAATTTTAGCTTAAAAGCTCCGTTTTATGCAACGGGAACTTAGTAGAGGAAAAAATTAGCGGGATACAATTCGAAAATTAATACATGATTATTTCGCGCTTCGCGGTTATCTTTCCTCTGCGTCTCAGCGTCTCGGGGTTTGCTTTGCCTCTGCGATACCTTCTTATGAGAGTTGTGTGATCAAGAGTCCCATTAGAAGATAATCGCAGAGGCAAAGCAAACCCCGAGACGCTGAGACGCAGAGGAAAGATAACCGCGAAGCGCGAAATAATCATGTATTAATTTTCGAATTGTAT
>JANPFC010000139.1:0-26651 GCA_031423235.1 Chlamydiota bacterium
GCCTCCTGTAAATGAGGAGGAGACTTTATGCCATATTTTCGCCTCAGGAGCGGTCCATACTTCAAATCCTGCTCTTTTAGCTCGGTAGCAAAAATCAGATTCTTCCCAAAAGAGAAAGAAGTTCGGCTCTAGGAGGCCTATTGTTTCTGGGACGGAGCGGTGCATGAGAAGGGCGGCTCCGCAGACGTAGTCGGCTGCGCGCATGTTGAAATAGGGGTGGTCGGGCTGGCCCGAGTCGGGGGAGATGAACTCGCCTACCTGAGGGTTCCAAAAACCGCCTAAATGGTCGATGATGTTGGGTTGGCTATACCGGAGGATCTTAGCCCCGAAAATCCTCCCCTTAGGCTGTTCTTTGGCGGCTTTGAGGAAAGCGTCGAGGAAGTCGGGGGCTACGGTCGTGTCGTTATTGAGGAGGAGGACCCATTCGGCATGGTGGCGGATCGCCCACTCAATACCGGGATTATTCCCGCCAGCAAAACCTAAGTTGGAGCCATTCTCGAGGATAGGTGTGTGAGGATGGGCGGCCCTGATGGCAGCGACAGACCCATCGGTAGAGCCGTTATCGACCACAATCGCTTGGAAGTTCGGGTACCGGACCTTCTGCAAAGAGGCGAGGCACTCAAGCGTATCTTTTTTTCCATTCCAGTTGAGTAGAATGATCGAGATTTTAGGAGATTGTCTTGGCATATGCGTTCCAGCCCTTTTCGCGATATAGAGCTGCTTGTTTTTTCGGATTTGCGGCGTGTGTAATATCGCGTCCCACAATGATGATATCGCTCTTGTTTTTAATCAAGATCTCATCGACTGTCCGGTAACGTTGTCCAAGTGCGTCTTGGCCAGGCTCCAGTTTTACGCCAGGTGTGAAGTGGATGAGGCCTGGGTGTTTGCTTAAGCGCTGGAGGCATATAAAACCCATGACGGTCTCTTCATGCGCCTCTGCCATTGCAACTGCTTTTCGGGTGTATGAGCCTGTTGCAATGGTGCCAGCTGAACTCATCTCTGCGAGAAGAAGGAGGCTAGAGCCTTTAAGCCCCTCGATAATCCCAGGTCCGGGAACGATGTGGGCGTTCACCATGTCTGCCCAATCGGCAATTTTGTAGATGCCGCGCTTGTATTGCGTGGAAACGGTTTGTCCGATGTCGGCGAATTTACGGTCCTCGAAGATGAGGAAGTTGTGTTTTTCGGCCAATTTGCGAAGGTGCGAGCCGAAATCGGGAGTGAAGTCATCGAGGATGTCTACATGGGTTTTGAAGACGCAAAGATCGGGTCCAATCTCATCGGCCAGTTCTAAAAGCTTCTTTTGCGAGGTGACATCGGCGGCTAAACAGAGGTTGCTCTGTTTGTCTTCCATGATTTTAAAAAGCTTTTGCGCTGTAGGGTGGCGTGTGAGGCTGGCCCTTTTGAGGAATGAGAGGCGTTTAGACATAGAATAGATCCAAATAAAAGTGTTTTTCTAAAGAGCGATCTTGAACCTATCCTCCAATTCTTAACAATGATCTTTGCGTGCTTTTGGCATCTTTTTGCGCTTTGCTCCTCAGCCATATTGATGCAATATGGCCCTCGTCGCAAATCACAAAAATCTGCTCAAAATCAGCGCAAACCTCATTCGTTAAGAATTTGAGGATAGGTTCTCAGATCCTCAGTTGCTGCATCGATAACAAGGGGGTGAATCTTTCCCTTCGGGCTTTGAGAGAGGTTTTGAAGACTGAGATCATTATACAGCGCTCTAAATTCCTTGTCCTTCGCGTGTAAATAATTGAGAACATGTAGGCGAATACACAATTCAAGTGGAGGCGAAATTCTATTTTTTCCGCTTTCCCACTTTAAGACTGCAACATGACTCACTCCAAATATTTTCCCGAATTCAGTCGTAGTCATTTGCAAATGCTTGCGGATATATCGAAGTTCGTCGCCCGTTAAAGCATTTGGTTTATGAATAATTTCTCGTAAAATGAAAAGCATGAGTTTATTCATGTTGATGTCTAAGCACCAGACTCCTGCAGCTTTTTTCATGGGGACATTCACAAGTTTTACGGGTATGCCTAAACCTTTGTAGATAAAGGTCTTTATTTTTTTGTCCTTCGAAATCTTCTTCATTTTATCCTCATTACTGTAATTATTATCATTTCATCTTCAAATGAAATAATAACTCTTAACGTAATCTCATCTGTTGTATGCCCGCGGATCGCGTATTTCCATGCCTGATTTTTAACATCGAATAGATCCTTGCTATCTTCTCTAACTCCCGTTTTAAGGACATATAAGACATCCTCCAAAGTAACCAATCGTTGGTTTTGCCTCTGAAGCGCATGGGCGCTTACAACATATGTCCCCTTTTGAATATGGTCCTTAATTTTCCGGAGCAGTTCGTTGGTTTTAAGGGCTGCCGACACGCTATTCCTTATTTAGGTGTATTGTAACCTAATTACAATTTATTTTCAATCATCGGCTAAGTGATTGGTGATTAGGCATATGTTTGGTGGCTTTGGATGAATTGTTGGACGGAGGCGGCTGTCGATTCGTTGATTTTCTTCTCGCGAAGGAGCTCTTCGACAATCATGGTAATGGTGCAAACAGGATGGACGCGGAATCCTTTACTCTCGATGAACTTCCTTCCCCCTTGCTCCCGGTCTACGAGGACGGCAATGTCCTCAACGATGAGCCCTTCTTGGGAAAGGGGAACGATGGTTTCAAAAATGCTTGCACCCGAGGTGATCACATCTTCAATGATGAGGCAATGCTGGTCTCTCGCGTAGATTCCTTCGATCATTCGGCCAGTCCCATGCTCTTTTTTCTCTTTGCGGCGCAAGATCATCGGGATGTTGTGCTGAATGGATATGGCGGTGGCAAAGGGGAGGGCTGTGTACGGGACTCCGCAGATGAGATCGATGTGGCAGCTGCGTACTTTTTCATGCAGCGCTTCGGCAATGGCGACGAGTAGTTTGGGATTTGAGATCGTTAAACGCAGGTCGATATAAATCGGCGATAAAATACCGCTTTTCAGCTTAAATTCGCCGAATTTTACGGCGCCCAGCTCAAATAGTTTATGAATGAGAAAGCGTATGTCCATGGTGCCTCATTGCTAAATAGGGGTCCCACATCATGCCTGTTGCGCTCATGGCTACGGAGGCCCCTGCATTAAAAAATTCATCAAAATGCTCCGGCAGCAAAATGCCGCCGCATCCCATCAGTGTGAGATCTAGTTTATTCTCGCGAATGATTTGCGAGGCATCGCGGATGAATGCGAGGGCCGTCTTCCGGATCGCTTGACCGCACACACCACTTGTTTTTCGATTTGCATCGAGTGGAGGATGGATCTCCATGCTGACGGTGTTGATGCCGCAAATCGCTTGAGCTCCGCCGCGGGCTGCTGCTAAAAATACGCTCTTCATTTGGTGTGCGGAGTCAAAAGCGCCCACTTTCAGGATGAGGGGGATGGGGTGGATCGCTTTTACGATGAGGCGGGTGTACTCATGCACGGTTTCAGGGCTTTGATAGAGGATGCCGTCTGCTTTCTCAACATTGGGGCAGGAGAAATTGACTTCGATGATTTTAGCACCAGCATCGCGTGCAAGGGATGCGGCGCGGATGAAATCATCCACAAAGCTAATACCGCGGTTGGGGGTTCCCACAACCGATACAATCATCACTTGTCCTTCTGTGAGAGAGTCATTGGCTTTTGCAATGTCTTGAAGGAGGAATTCGGGAGATTTCGAGGGCATCCCAAATGAGTTGGTGATCGTTAGGTTGGAGAGCTCTTTGGGCATTGGAACTTGCTTGCCATGAGCATCGACGTAGGTGACATTGGGTAGCTGATGGCCAGGATGCGCTTCGCTTCGGATGGTTTTGTAAGTTGGGATGTCGAATCCCAATTTCGCGGCCAGTTTGATCCAATTGGAATTGAGCAATGGCCCCGCAGGAACTCCGAGGAGTGAACGGACAGGAAATCCGAGGAAGTTGGCCATTTTGGGTGGTTTTATTCGTTTGGGAATCGCGCCATCGAAAAAAGGGCCGTCAGCGGCATTTTCCGCGTAGGTTTTGTGGATGTCGTAGATGGGGGGATGATTAGGAAACCACTTGGGCAGGGTCATATATTTTTCCGTTTAATCAGATATACCATGGAGTACAAAAGAATCAAAGAGCCGTATACGCTTTATTCGTAGCTGACGCCTATTCGTCCGCAATATGGACAATGCCCAGAATTGCTTCGGAAAGTATTTCTGAAATTTTCGCAGTTTCTTGTGATGCAAACCCATTTCCTGCTCGATTTTTCCAAAACATAGCAGCCCCTTGCATCTGAATGCAGCGTTGGGATAGGGAGATCTCCTATAAAGAGTCCTCTGAACCTATCTCAATAAAATTTTTCGTCGATTTTCTGGATTATTTTGGCCGATTTCCGATTCAAATTCGGGGGGCAATATCGACAACTGTATATTACCCCCCGAATTTGAACCGGAAATCGGCTCAAAAGAACCAGAAAATCGACTGAAACTTTTTATTGAGATAGGTTCCTATCAGTCAGGGAAATTTTTTCAGATCTTAAATAAATACGATCTTCTGTGCGGAATGAAACGGCGTCTGGCTGCTTTTCAATAATTTGCTGATAAGTGAAACTCTCAGGTACGATTATTTCTTCGGATACATTGCCAAATGAGAAAACGGAAAATGCCATGAAAACAGATAATAAAAACTTGAACATCTGCAACCTCCTGTTTGGTAGAAAAAGCATCCTACATAACCTAAATTTTATTTTCCTCGTTTTTCTTATTGTTTTTTGCGGCTGTCAGCGGACTAAAAAACCTCTGGATTGTCTCACGCGAGAGGAAAAAAGGGATTTAGGTTATTTGTTCCGTCAGATCATGGATAATGAATCTGGTGCGTATGTCCTTTTTGGAAGCAAACCTCTTTGTACAGGATATTTGGATGCTAAGAATCGGACGAAATTTTGGCGTGACCCTGATAGAGGCTGGAAGGTTTGGGAAAAGATTAAACAAAATTTCCCTGCAAATCGATACATATTAATCAAAAGGCTCATCAATATCGAAATTGCAGATGAAGGAGAAATAGTTCATTTGCCCTTACATTATATTCTGTTTGCTGATGTCTTAAAGACCGCCTATGTGCTAGAGGAAAATTATCATTTTTTTAAAACCTTTGCTGGCAGAGATTTTCACCCTCTTGAAATAGTTTTTGAGTTGGAAAATCCCGATTCTTCATTTTGGGGTAAGCTTTTTAATATGAACATGGAAGAGATTGCAACAGCTGAAGAAAAAAGGGATGCAAATATGGCATTGGGCCTTCTTTTCGGTTTCGGGAAAAAAAATGCGCTCGCTTATACCTGGAAATGCGATCAGGGAAAAAAAGAAGGCAAGATGGGTGAATTATTAAAAAAAGTCACCTGCCAGGGCTCATTTAATGAGCACGATAAATCCTCGGTTTTGTGGTCTCAAATTTTTCAGGAGGAAGGATTTGATGCTTTTTTAATACCTGGATTTATAACTCTTGAAGAGGATGGCGCAGTTGAACGGTATAAGAAGGAAAGAAAGACAATTCAAGCTATATATCGGGGTCGGGATTTCTTAGAGGTAACGCTCAATCAGCTTTGCCGCTGAGACTTATGTGTTATTTCCTCAAGGCGCGCTTGGACAATTTTGAAAGTCGACTTTAAAAATTGTCCATACTTCTTAAACGTCGTAGACTTTGCCGTTCAGGATCGTATAGCGGGGCCAGCCTGTAAGTGTCATCCCTGCGTAGGGCGACCACTTCGCTTTTGTCTTTAAATGTGTGTTATCGATGGTCCGCTTTTTTTTGAGGTCTACAAGGACTGCATCGTCGTTAATCTTCCAGCGGAAAATCTCTTGCGGACGTGTGTGGGTGAGCGAAACGATTTGTTCTAGGGAGATTTTTTTCTCATGATGGGCATTGAGAAGGAGAGCCAGATAGAGTTCGATAGAGGGAAAGCCTGAGGGCGCCGATCCGTAGGGCTGCTGTTTTTCCGCGAGGAGATGGGGTGCGTGGTCGGTGCCGATGGTGTCGATCGTTTGGTCTTCGATCGCATCCCAAAGGGCTTGGGTATTGTCGCGAAGGGGCGGGTTGACGAGGGCGCATGTTCCGAGTGTTTCGTAAAGTTGAGTCGTTAGGAAGAGGTGGTGCGGGGTTGCTTCTGCATAGACGGGAAGACCTTTTTTCTTCGCCTTGCGGATCAGATCGAGCTCTTCTTTTGTGCTGACGTGGGCGATGTAGAGGCGCGTTTTGTATTTGGCGGCGAGATCGATCGCATGGGCTACTGCTCGGGCTGCCACTTCTGGGTTCCGGATGATGGAATGGGCTGAGGGTCCTAAATGTAAAGCCGCTTTACATTCTGTTTTTCTCATTTGAATCAAATCTTCATCTTCGGCATGGACGGCGACGAGAACGTCGTTTTCTCCGGCTATGCGGAAGGCCTTTTCAAGGGCTGCGGGGCTGTTCATGAGAAGATCGCCAGTGGAGGAGCCCATGTAGATTTTAAGGCCGACGATCTGATCTTTCACTTTCGGGATCTCATCAAGGTGATTTTGATCGGCGCCGAGGTAGAGGCCATAGTGGAGGGGGATCTTGAGTTGGTGATCGATGATTTGTTTTTTTTCTTGGAGCCGTTTGGCGGTGATGCAGGAGGGGGTGTTGTTCGGCATGTCGAAGACGGTGGTCACTCCGCCGGCAATCGCTGCTTGAGATGCAGTTTCCCAATTCTCTTTATGCTCGGCGCCAGGTGTTCGGAAATGGACGTGGGGATCGATGAGGGCGGGGAGGAGGACTAGGTCGGTTCCATCGATTGTTTCGGGATGATCACTCGGTATAAAGTGATCGATTCGGCTGCCGTCGATGGTTTGAATGTTGCGGATTTCAATCAATGGATTGCCTTTTCATGCATTTGGTCGCGCGTGAAGATTTTTTCACAGTATTTGCAGCGCAAGATGGCCTGGCTGTCATTCTCCTCGATGGTAAATAGGGTCGGGATCCGTTCGATATTTGCGATGCAGCGGCTGTTTGGGCAGAGGAGAACCGAGTCGATCGCTTCTGGCATCTGCACTTTGAATTTTTTGGCCACTTTATAATCTTTTATGACGTTTACAGTCGCGTTGGGAGAAAAAATGGCGATTTGCGCAGCTTGATCCTCGGTGAGGAAGATGTTTTCAATCTTGATGATATCTTTGAGCCCGCCCGAGTGCCTTTTTAGGTTGATGCCGATGGTCACTTTGTTTTCATTGGCATAGAGCCGGAGAATCCGCATGATCTTCAACGCCTGGCCGGCGCGGATGTGATCGATCACGGTCCCTTCCTTAATCGCAGAAACTGAAAGCGTCTTTTCCTTCATCTGAAAAAAGATTAATGCATTTGACTTATTTTTCACAGTCCGACATTTATCTAATCAAGATGCAGATCAATAAACCCTTCCGCACTTTTCCTCTAAGGACCACCTTGGTCGTTGCTGTGCTCTCCACTGCACTATTGGTTATGGCCATCGTTTTTGGCGCGGTCGGAATTCCAGCTTACGGAAAGGCAAAGAAAGAGATCGGCGTCCTTTGGAACGATATTGCCGAGCAGGTGGCTCTTAATGCAACGGAGCAGATGCTCCGGTATTTTCAAAATGGCCCCATTACGATGAGAGTGATTGAGGGGTTTGTCGAAGAAAAGCAGCTTCAACTCGATAACAATGAAGCCATATTCGATATCTGTTATCGGACGCTGAAAGAAAATACCGCATTTGCGACTGTACATTACTTCAAAAAGGACGGGACATTCTATGGGGTGTTCAGGCTCCAAGATGGCTACCAGGCAAGCTACCGAGTGATCGGTGCGGATGGGAAAACCGTCATAAAGAATTATAAGATTAGCAACGGGAACACTTGGGTTCAGAGTGAAGAAATAGTGGGTGATTACGACCCTCGGAAGCGCCCATTTTGGAAGACGGCTATCGATCATCCCGAAGGCGGATGGTCCGATCCTTACCAATTTGCGACCACGAACGCTCGCGGGTATACGTATGTTCTGGGACAGAACAGCGAGAAGGGGATAGATGGGTACTGGGCTGTCAATTACCAAATCGATCAACTAGACGCATTTTTGCACTCACTAAAGATCGGGGCGGAAGGGATTGTTTATGTTTTGGCGGAAGATGGAGAGGTGATCGCTGAATCTTCTAATCAAGATAGCCAATCTATTGGCCTAGCATGGGAACAATACCGCGCCTCTCAGCAAACAAGTAGGTATTTTTCTACAAAGCATCGAATTTTCTATGCGAATCCATTTCCAAACGAATCGCTCATTCCTTGGACCGTAGTTACGAGCATCCACGAAAACGATTTTGTAAAGCCGATCCGCCAAAAGGCGCTCCATTCTTTAATGTATGGGTTGGTCCTCTGTTTTGTTTTTCTGACTTTGACTGCCGTGTTTTTTGGAAGGATCTCGGGCCGTATGAAAGAAATTGCTTGGGAGCTCGATGAGGTGAGCAATCTCTCATTCGGCATGAGAATTGCAGATCATTTGTTTTCTCGGATTCGAGAGATCAATGCGATGAACCATGGGCTTAACAAGATGAAAGTGGCTCTCCAATCTTTTGCCAAATATGTACCGATTGATCTGATAAAAAAATTGATCTTCTCAGGAAGGGCCGCAGAGCAGGGGGCAGAGAAAAAAGAGGTGACCGTGTTTTTTGCCGATATGGCTGGATTTACCTCGATGTCAGAAAATTTACAGCCTCAAGAAGTAGTCCAAAATATCGAAGAATTTTTGACCGGTGTTAGCCATGAGGTTCATAAGGAGCACGGGATCGTCGACAAATTCATGGGAGATGCTGTGATGGCGCTTTGGGGCGTTCCCGATCCGATTCCTAATCCAGCCATGGCCGCTTGCCGAGCTGCTTTAGCGATCAGAAAGAAGTTTCTGGGAAACCCTCGCATGAAACATAGAATCGGGATCAATACGGGGCAGGCGATGGTGGGGAATTTCGGCTCTGACGAGCGGCTCGATTACACGGCGATCGGAGACACTGTCAATATTGGGGCCCGTTTAGAAAAGTTTAATAAGCAGTACGGCACTCAAATTTTATTGGGGCCTGGAACTGCTGAATCAGTGAAAGAGGTCATGCTCCTCCGTCCTCTCAATCACGTCATGCTCGAAGGTAGATCTCATGAGCTCTTGGCCTATGAACTAATAGGTGAAAAACGGGAGATCGCTGAGAATATTGTCCAAGCTGTTTCTGTCTATACACAAGGGCTCGAAGCCTACGAAAAACAGCAATATAGAGAAGCGGCCGCTCTATTCGAAAAGGCGAATGCCCTTTTCGGGGGAGACGATCTCCCTTCTAAGATGTTAATGGATCTTTCCAAGCAAAAGAGCGAGTAGCGCCATCCGCACAGGGACGCCATTCGCAGTCTGTTGAAAGTAATAGGCAAATGGGGTGTCGTCAATTGCCGCTTCAATCTCATCAACGCGGGGAAGCGGATGGAGAATCCGAAGGTTCGGCTTTGCCCGTTCGAGATGTTTTTTCTTCAGAAGGCAAGTGTTGGTGAAATCGATTTGGGCGTCGGGAAAGCGCTCTTTCTGAATGCGCGACATGTAGAGAATGTCCACTTTTGGGATCACCTCCTCAAGCTTTTCATGGAACGAGAACTTCACTCCCTTTTTCTTCAGCTCGTGCGTAATGGCGTCGGGAAGAACTAAGCTTTCGGGTGAGACAAAGTAGAGTCTAATCGGATAGTGGGCAAGGGCGAGGCTGAGCGAGTGGATCGTCCGCCCATATTTCAAATCGCCGACGAGCGCAATGTGAAGCTCGTCGATTTTCCCTTGGCACTCCAGGATAGTAAAGAGATCGAGCAGCGTTTGCGTCGGATGCTGATTGGCCCCATCGCCTCCGTTGATTACCGGTTTATCGGTAGATTCTGCGGCCAGGCGGGCCGACCCTTCCTGCGGATGGCGGATGACGACAATATCGGCATAACTTCCGATCACTCTCATCGAATCGGAGAGACTTTCCCCTTTTTTAGCCGAGGTAGTTCCCGCTTCGGAAAAGCCGATCACAGAGCCACCCAAACGGTGCATGGCCGACTCAAAGGAAAGGCGGGTCCTTGTCGAGGGCTCAAAAAAGCAGCTCGCTAGGATCGATCCCTTTAAAAGGTCCGGTTTGGGGTGCTTTTGGAACTTGAGGGCGGTGGCCAAAACAAGCTCGATTTCGGCCTTGGAAAGGTCGGAAATAGAGATGAGGTCGCGGCCAGAAATCGTGGATGTCATGGGTTTATTTTTAGCAGACTTCTGAATTTCGGTATATGATTGTGCAAATAGCTCGTAATTAGTGGCTTGCGCGTTTATTTAATTAAAATATGGTTAGTATAAAATAATTGGTATTTATGGTATAATTAATTTAACTAAATGGAGTTATATGTCTGTATCAGCACCTTCTTCTCAGCCAGAGTTTACTGCTGATGATGTTTATCTCTGGCTTACAGATTCGGAAACTGACAAATCAATTGTCCGCCAAGACTTAAGCACTCAAACGAAAGCCTTTTTGAGAGCCAAAGGTTTTAGCGCGTGGAAAGTATTCAGAGAAAGCGAAAAGCTTGAGCCTACTGTTAAAAAGGCCGTTGACGCATTTTCATTCATAACAGTTGCAAACTCATTAAGAAAAGATCCAACCCTGGCGGGGAATCCGTTAAAGGATCGAGTAAGTCCATTTGGAAGAAGTAAAATATCACATATTTTCAATACCCGAGTAGATCGTGATCGCTTGCTTTTGATACCTGGAAGTCAAGATATCGAGTTTTTTAGCGCTCAGTGGGAGCGGGTAGCTGAGGAACATCCAGATAGAGCTTCCGTCGAAGCCATGGCGGCTGTCCAAAAGATTGTAGATATAGATGATGCGCCGATTTTTCCAAGAGCTCACGCATTATTTAGATTAGAAAATGATCCAAGACTAGCATCTATTCATCCATCTAAACGACAAGAATTCATCGAAAATAACTATCCGCTTCTTGCGAATGCGTTTAATCGACCTATTGGCGCTGTGTTTAATGCTATTATTGAACGAGGAAATACAGATTTCTTATGCTGTATGAAAGATTGTATAGAGGACAAAGGGATTATTAAAGGCGCTCTATTGATCCGAGCTGCCCATGCAACCGCAGTGATCGATCCAGAAAGAGTATTACCTAATATAAAACTAGTAAGCGACAATTGGGATGCTGCACAAAGCGTATTTTCCAGAGTGACTCCGGAAGAGGCAGAAACTGTTCTTAGAGATTTGGGAGTTCCGCCAAGTGGTGAAATGGCGTCAGTTAGACCTCTAGTCCTTTTAGGATTTGGCTTGGAATCAGTTAGGCCGGCAGTCAATCTAGATCCATTCAACCGCGCCCTATTGACTCCGCTCCAATCACAGGTATGGCACAATCGGCAAGCAGTTATAGATAAGGGTATCGGCGCCTTGCAAGTCTACGTTGACCGAATGGTTCAGCAGGAATGCGATCTTTACCCCATTCAGGATAGAGTCCAGCCATTTATTGACGATCGAAATGAACATAATGTGACCAAACAATTTGCAAAAGACGGACATAGATACGAGCAGTTGGTTTTAACTCGCCCTGATGGGAACTCAACTCTTTTCCCAGGAGAAAATACTCGAGAAGTATCTCAACCCGTTCTTCTGGCTAGATTGAGGGAGTTTGCGACCCTTGGAGATCATGTCGACCCGATCCTTTTTGCGACCCTGCAAGAATCGGTTTGCCAGAACATAGAAAAACCTGCGACGCAGGAGCGAATTTGCCTTGAATTGGAAGCGGCATTTGGAAGCAGACATTTAGTTGGATTTATCCCTATTATATGGGGAAAAGAATGCATAGGCTTGGAAAAAATCGATGATACCCACTTTAAAGCTACCCATGATTATAATTTGGTTATTTTGCATCCAGGGACTGGAGTTAGAATGAGTCGGAAAATCCGCCTCGAGTTTCCAATGCAGCCAGGCGAAGCAGCTGGAAGCTGGATCATTGGAATCCCTCACTGGAGCTGTTTACCCAATGAAGCGCCGGGTCTTGCCGCTGCTAAACACGCGATCCCACTAGCAGCTCTTGCAGCTCCTCAGCAGGAGCCGGCTGCCGATAAACCAGTGGCTGTTGTTGATGAAGAAGAAGAAGAAATCGACTGGGATGCTGTTAATGCTCAGATGCGCATAGCCCGAGAGCAGCAGTAGTAGCTAATAAATGGAGCGGCGTTAGGCTGGAAGTGCTCCATTTAAAATAGATTCCTTTCCAATCTTGCAGCAGATCGTAAACAGCTGATGTGTCCGAATCATCCGCCCCTTCTGAAAAAAGCTTTTCAAATTCCACTTTTTCTTCTCTAGCCAGGGCCCGATATTTTTCAAAAGCTGCCGATACACTCTTTTTTAGTTCTTTACCCGCGAAGTCTAGGGGCAGGTTCTCGAGGCTCTCTTGTTTCAATAGCGCTAAAAATACAAGCTGGCATTGTCTTTCAAAGGATCTGGGAAACTCTTTCGGGCGAATATGGTCGAGTAATGCAAAACTTTTTGCTGCTTCTTCGTAAACAAGCCGTATCACTCCATTGAATGCTTGCCTTTTAGCTCCCAATTGAGTTGAAGAGGCAAGAAGGGCTATGTCTTTAGCCAGTTTGCCAGATGGTTCGGTTCGTAGCGATTTTACAAGCGCCTCTCTCTCATCGGACTTAAGCGTTTTATAAGCGGTTCTTAGAGGAGTAAGATCCTCTTCATTGAAAAGTTCAGGAACAGGAATGTGGGGATTTGCAACTAGGTAATGGATGGCAAGGCGGGGAAATATAGGGAGAAGCGCCTCGCTGCTATTTGCGGCGGCCTCCTTACACAAGGCATACTCTTCTGGAGAAATGGCTCCTAGCTGATCGTAAAAGGCAGTCAAATATATTCTTATGGTGTTCGGATACTGGTTGAGGATTGTGAAAGGTTCATACGGACATACTCGCTCATACTCGGCGATAAATTGATTTCTATAGGCCGTGTGCGCAGCGCACAGCTCTTCTAGAAGAGGTTTCAAAGTTTCTTTACGCGGCGACGATAAGGCTGCCGCGATCGGGGCTAATCGTTCCGCATAGGTTTCTCTAAGCGGGGTCAGTCTTCGCAAGGCTCCAATTCTACCTTGAAAGGCTGAAAGTTTGGGGGTGTCGTCGAGGTCGTAGGCGGGGATTTCAAAAAATTTAACTAAGTTCTGTAAGGATTTGAAAGAGGCTTGCCCTAATTCTCTTCTAGCGTCCTCGGCTAATTGAGGTAATAAAGAGGGGGATTGTTCAAAACTAAATATTGAATGTGCTGCAGCCATTTTGCCTGTAGATTAAGTTGGGCGACATTATAGGCGGAAATAATCATAATTCGCGAGCGGTATAATACAGTTCCTTTTGACAAGGAGGGGCCCGCCAGATCCGTGTAACGGATGCAACAAATTGGTTTTTAGCTTTTTACGGAACTTCCGTGATTTATAAGCATAAAGCGATTAAAACTGATCTGATTTTTCAGCATACATAGGAAAAGACAGTCTGAATATAGGTAAATTCAGAGGCTAGTAACAATCGCAAGCCTCTTTAACCGAGTTGTTTATATGCTCAAGTTGCCAATTCGACAAAAGGGTGCTAGAATTGGTCTGAATATTCAACATGAGGGTTTTTGTGAAAAGGCTTGCTGACTGGCATCTTGAGAAATGGAAGGACGATCCTTACAGAAAGCCGTTGATTATTCGAGGCGCGAGGCAAATTGGAAAAACATTTTCCGTCCGGCAATTCGGGAAGCGGTTCAAAACTTTTGTGGAGATCAATTTTGAAAAAACAAAAGAAATTAAACCGATCTTTGAGAAAAATCTAGATCCACATCGAATTTTAATGGAGCTAAAGGCTCTTTTCCGGCAACCAATCACCCCTGGAGAAACCCTTTTGTTTTTTGATGAAATCCAAGAGTGTCCAGATGCGATTACGTCTCTACGCTATTTTTTCGAGATCATGCCTTCTTTACATGTGATTGCGGCGGGTTCTTTACTTGATTTTGCTATCGAGAAGGTTGGTATTCCTGTTGGCCGTGTATCGAGCTTATATTTTTTCCCTTTGTCCTTTATGGAATTTTTGGTAGCGATGGGATATTCGCTTGCAGCGGAAGCCATTCTCAATCAAGAAAGAGGGGAAGTAATGACAGAAACCATTCATTCCTTGCTTCTAGAATTGCTTGGACAATATCTGGCTATTGGAGGTTTGCCAGAAGCAGTGGCTCAATGGATCGAGACCAAAGATCCGATTGAAAGCCAAAAAGTTCACCACCGCATTGCCGACACCTATCGGCAAGATTTTGATAAATATGCTAAAAAGCATCAAATCAAATACCTTGATGCGTTATTCAACCAAATCCCCCATTTCATAGGAAAACAATTCAAATATAATAATATTCATGGGGAATACCAAAAAAGAGAATTGGCCCCCTGCCTTGATTTGCTTTGCAAAGCAAACGTGATTCATAAAGTTCAACATTCGGCCGGGAACGGATCCCCTCTGGGAGCAGAAGTAAATTTAGATTGGTTTAAGATTATTTTTTTAGATATTGCGCTTTGTCAATCAATTCTAGGATTAGATGTTTCTTCTTGGCTTTTAAATGCGAAAGAGGCCTTTGTAAATCAGGGCGATGTCATCGAAGCATTTGTCGGGCAGGAGCTTCTGTGCTATTCAATGTCTTATGGGAAAACAAATCTACATTTTTGGAAACGGGATAAAAGAGGAAGCCAAGCGGAGGTCGACTATCTTTACCCCTTGAAAGGAACCATTGTTCCAATTGAAGCCAAAAGTACAGACGGAAATACATTAAAAAGTATGAGGATTTTCCTCAATGAGCATCCCAAATCTCCCTATGGGATCCGCTTTTCCTCTTTGAATTATTCTCTATTTGAGAAAATTGACTCACGGCCTTTATATGCCATCAGTTCAATTGCTCATGAAGATCAGAGCGCAAGCCTTCGATTTTTAGTGAAGGACTGATAGGAACCCTCTAAAATTTTGATTTTGCGGCTTGAAAGACTTCTTCTACTCCGATTTGGAGGAAGCAGAACGGCTGGGCGCATTTTCGTTTGATACACGGATCGCATGAGGCTCTTCTAGCAACGACGGTTGCATGGGGGGCTTTGTGCGGACCGCAGAGAGCCGGATCGGTCGATGCGTAGATCGCAACAACGGGACGGTTCAGTGCGCAGGCAAGATGGACGGGGCCCGTGTCATTTGAGATGAGGAGATCCATTTGATGCAGGAGCGCGCCGAATCCGCGGAGCGAGCGGTTTGGCCGGTCGATGTGAGCGCCAGGAATGGCGGCAGCGATGGCCTCCATGAGCTCTCTTTCATCTTTCGTGCCGGTGATGAGGACTTCGCAAGGCATTGATTCTTTTAATTTGCGCCCGAGTTCTATGAATTTATCTGCGGGCCACCGTTTGAACGGGTCCTTAGAGCCTGGGTGGATCGCGATCCATGGGCCTGGGGAACGTGTGGGAAGGTGTTCCTGCGGCTCGAGATAAAAGGAGAGGGTTTGCACGGATGGGGCGGCTCCGATCTGTTCGGCGATTTTGTTGCGGCGGACGATCTCGTGCTGCGCTTTATTGGGGAGCGGGTCAGTGAGGAGCGCATCGAGCCCTTTGTTGATTCCGGCAGTGCCAATGATGCGGCTTGCGCCAAGGAGCGCGCAAAGAGGAAGTGTGAGCCGCTGCGATGCGTGGAAGAGGAGGACGGTGTCGAACTTTTCTTTATAAAGCTGTTTCCAAAGAGAGAAAAAACGGCGGAAAAGGGGCTCTTTTAAGAGGTAGAATTTATCGATGTGCGGATTGTGCTTGAGCACTTCCATCCCGATGGGGCTTGTGAGGACGGCGAGATAGCAGTGGGGATGGCTTTTACGGATATTTTCGATGGCAGGGGTGGCCCAAAGGGTGTCTCCAAGGGCTGTTGTCGCAACGACGAGTATTTGGTTGGTTTTTTTATGCTTCGGGATGAATCTGCGGGCGAATTGAACAACGTTTTTTAGGAGGATATTTTTCATCGGGCGGTCATTTCTTTTAGAGTTCGAACGGGGAGTTTCTCAATATCCAACTCTGCAAGGCATTGGAGGAAGATCTGCGCTAGCTGTAAATTGGTGATGAGGGGAATGTGGTGGTCGATGGCGAGGCGCCGAATTTTAAATCCAGCTGTGTTTTTCTCCACGCCGCCGCGGGGGATGTTGATGATGAGATCGACTTTGCGGCCTGCGAGAAGAGTGGCGATGTTGGGCTCGAACTTTTCACCTACTTTGTAGACGCCCACGGAGCCAACGCCGTGTTTTGAGAGGAAATCATGGGTCCCTTCGGTGGCATACAGGTCCCAGCCGGAGGCTTCCAAAATAGTGAGCGATTCGAGGAGCTTGATCCGGTTGTCGCTGGGGGCGCTGATGAGGAGCTTTTTGCCGCTGATCTTTTGCTCGGTTGAAATCCAGGAGGCGAAGAGCGCCTCAAGGTAATTGTCTCCGATATGGGCCACTTCGCCTGTAGAGGCCATTTCAACATTGGCTACCGGATCGGCCCCTTTCAATCTTCTGTAGGAAAATTGAGGCGTCTTCACGCCGACATAATCTAGTTCAAGTGTTTCATAGGCGCGCGGCTTGTATTTGTTTAAGAGGATCTCCGCGCAGATTTCGATGAAGTTGTGGCCCGTTACTTTGGAGACAAATGGGAATGAGCGGGAGGCTCGGACGTTGCACTCGATCACTTGAATTGCATTGCCCTTTGCGATGAACTGGATGTTGAAGGGGCCGGTGATTTCGAGCGCTTTTACAATCGCGCGGGTGATTTTTTTCGATCTGCGGATCGTTTCGAGATAGAGGCGCTGCGGCGGGAGGACAATCGTCGCATCGCCAGAATGGATACCGGCGTTTTCCACGTGTTCCGACATCGCCATGACGGTCACTTCGCCTTGTTTGGCAATCCCGTCGACTTCAAGCTCTTTGGCGTTTTCGATGAACTTTGAAATAACGGATGGATGGTCGGGGGAGATGTGGGCCGCTTCTTTGAGATATTTTTCGAGCTCTTCCTCGCTCGCGACGACGTTCATCGCGGCTCCCGAGAGGACATAGGAGGGGCGGATGAGGACAGGGTAGCCCACGCGGTTTGCGAATTCTTTGGCTTTTTTCAGATCTGTGACGCGCTGCCAAGGGGGCTGATCGATGTCGAGTTCGTGTAACAGAGAAGAGAAGGAGTCCCGGTTTTCCGCTTTGTCGATCGAGGCGGCGCTCGTTCCTAAAATCGGATAGCCGTTTTTGTGGAGAGGAAGTGCGAGATTATTAGCGATCTGTCCGCCCACTGAGACAACAAGGCCGCGGGGGGCCTCAAAGTCGGCAATATCGCGCACTCTCTCGAGGGTGAGCTCCTCAAAATAGAGTCTATCCGACTCGTCGAAGTCGGTTGAGACCGTTTCTGGGTTCGAGTTGATCATCACCACTTCGGCGCCGAGCTTTCTGAGCGTGCGGGCCATATTAACGGCGCACCAGTCGAATTCAACCGATGAGCCGATGCAATAGGGGCCAGAGCCCAGAACAATTGCCGGCTTTTTCTTCGATGGGACCACATCGTGCGAGGCGGCTCTATAGGTTGTGTAGAGATAATTCGTCTCTGCGTCGAATTCTCCGGCGAGCGTATCGATCTGTTTGATGAACGGGGTGATTTTGTGCTTGAGCCTATAGGCGCGGATCTCGTTTTCAGTCTCTTTTTTTAGGCGCGCAATGGATTTGTCGGAAAAGCCGCACTCTTTGGCTTTCCGGAGCATTTCAGGATCCATTTTTTGCGCGGTAAAGGCTTTCTGAAAGGCGGCGAGCGCGTGGAGCTGATTCAAGAACCAAGGATCAATGTGGGAAAGTTCGTGGGCATCTGCAACAGTGCCCCCTTTTTGGAAGAATTGATAGAGGGCAAAGAGGCGCCGGTCGGTTGGCTTGCGGATATCGCTCACCGGATCTTCGAGCTCTTCAGGAGATTCATCGATGCCGCTGGAGCCGATATTGAGCATCCGGATCCCTTTTTGCAGTGCTTCAGGGAACGATCTGCCGATGGCCATCACTTCGCCGACGCTCTTCATCTCAGTGCCGATCGTCCGGTCTGCGCTTTTCAGTTTTTGGGTGTCCCAGCGGGGGATTTTGACGACGATGTAGTCGAGAGCGGGCTCGAAAAAGGCGGTCGTTTTCTTGGTGATCGCGTTGGTGATTTCGTCGAGCCGGAATCCAAGGGCGAGCTTGGCTGCGACAAAGGCGAGCGGATAGCCGGTTGCCTTCGAGGCAAGGGCGCTTGAGCGGGAGAGTCGGGCGTTCATCTCAATGACCCGGTATTGGCTCGTCTTTGGATCGAGTGCGAATTGGACGTTGCATTCGCCCTGGATTTTGAAGTGGCGGGCGCACTTGATGGCGATTTCGCGGAGGAGATGGAATTCGTCGTTGCTCAACGTTTGCGAAGGGGCGACAACGATGCTCTCTCCTGTGTGGATTCCCATCGGGTCGAAGTTTTCCATATTGCAAATGGTCAGCGCCTGATCGGCAATGTCTCGCACGACCTCGTACTCGAGCTCTTTCCAGCCGAGGAGATACTCTTCGATCAGAATTTGGGGAGCCCCTTGAAGCGCTTGATGGGCCCTTTCTTTCAGTTCGGCCTCATCTTCGATTTTTCCCGAGCCGAGGCCGCCGAGAGAAAAGCCGGAGCGCATCATCACCGGATAGCCGATTTTGCGCGCGGCAATGAGCGCTGTCTCCACATCTCTCGCGGCGATGCTCTCAGGGGAGAGGATTCCAATGGAGGCTAAATTCTGTTTGAAGAGATCGCGGTCTTCAGTGAGCCGAATCGATTCGACAGGCGTGCCGAGTACTTTGACTTTGTATTTTTTTAAGATCCCCAGCTCTTCGAGCTCTAAGCCGAGATTGAGAGCTGTTTGGCCTCCGAAGCTAAGGAGAATGCAGGTGGGGCGCTCTTTCGCAATGATTTTTTCCACCGTTGCCACATTGAGCGGCTGCAAATAGACTTCATCCGCCATATCGGGGTCGGTCTGCACCGTGGCGATGTTCGGATTGACCAGGATGGTCTTCATCCCCTCTTCTTTAAGCGCTTTGATCGCCTGGGAGCCCGAGTAGTCGAATTCGCCCGCTTGGCCAATTCTAAGGCCGCCAGAGCCCAAAATAAGGACGCTCTTCATCGCAAGGCCTCATAGAACTTTTCAAACAGATAGAATGCGTCGGTGGGGCCGGGATGGCTCTCCGGATGGAATTGGACGGCGAAGAAGGGGAGTTTTTTGTGGATGATCCCTTCAACGGAATTGTCGTTTAAGCTCCTGAAGAATACTTTCCAATCGCGAGGCAAAGTCTTCTCATCAATTGCGTAGCCGTGATTTTGCGAGGTGAGGATCGCGACTTTTCTTTCCAGGTCCATGCACGGGTGGTTTTGTCCGCGGTGGCCGAATTTCAGCTTGTAGGTTTTTCCGCCGATGGCCAGCGCAAGGAGCTGGGCGCCGAGGCAGATGCCCATGATCGGTTTTTTCTTGCCCAAATTTTTCTTTAAAATCGCAATCGTTTCTTTGCAAACGGCCGGATTGCCGGGGCCATTCGAGATGAATAGTCCGTCGTATTCTTCGTTGGAATAGTCGTAATCAAACGGAACGCGGAGGATTTGGATCGGAAACTGCATCAAACAGCGCAAGATATTTTCTTTCATCCCGCAGTCGACAGCGATGATTTTTTTCACCCCAGCGCCGTAGCTTTGCTTGCCCGGCAGACTCACTTTTTTCACCAGGTGGGTTGCATTTGGATCGATGAATTTGCGCGGCGCATTTTCGGTGCAGATTGCGCCCAAAGCGACCCCTTTTTTCCTCAGCAGCTTAGTGAGCTGTCTTGTATCGACGCCGGTGATGAGGGGGACTTTTTGCTGTTTCAGCCATTCGAGAAAGGAACACTCCGAATCCCAGTGGCTGGGGGTAGGATTTGTCCATCCTGCAACAACGCCCGCTGCCTGGATTTTCTCCGATTCCCAAGTTTCGCTGCTTGGTACGCCATAGTTGCCGAGAAGAGGATAGGTGAAGGTGAGGATTTGGCCCGCATAGGAAGGATCTGTCAACGATTCTACATAGCCTGTCATGCCGGTTGAAAAAACGACCTCGCCAAAGTAGGAATTCTCTTGCCATTCGGGAGAAAAACCGGGGAAGACTTCCCCTGATTCAAGAACGAGCTTCGATGGGATCATAGTTTTATGAGAGTGTACTTGAGCGGAAATTTTTACTCAATACAACCCGGCGTGCTGTTCAGAAAATATTTGAATGTTGATTTGGTGCCTGGTATATTGTACAGTGTGATTTCGCTAAAAAAGACAGATGAGTTCGAATCGTGGCTGAGTAAGCTTACCTTCAAAGAGCAAGGTCAAATCAATGCTCGACTGGAACGGATTCGCGTCTCTGAACATTTCGGGGATGCCAAAAGTCTTGGCAATGGATTAGCCGAACTGCGATGGAAAAGCGGGTGGCGCATCTATTTTTTTAAAGAAGGTAAGGACTTGATTGTCTTAGAGACTGTCCACAAACCATGTTTCAGTCGAATTTTTGGTTCTTTTGAGCCGATTTTCAATTCAAATGCCAGGGGTAATATCGACATCCGTATATTGCCCCTGGCATTTGAATCGAAAATCGGCCAAAATAATCCAGAAATTAGACGAAAAATGGGTTGTGGACAGTCTCTTATTATTAGGGGGATATAAAAATGCACAAGAAAAAGACATCCAAAAAGCGCGGCTTTTGCTTAGACGATATGCCAGCATTGGGATTGAATAAAAAACAAGTTCTTCAAAAGCATCGCCCGGATCGATTTTTTAAGGATTTTGACAAAGTGGGTGCAGCTCTGTTTGAATGCCTCGTCGAAAATGATACTCAAGCTTTCATTGAGATTCTTGATGGGTATCTCCAAGTGAATAAAGCGCAAGCTGCTAAAAAAGGAGAAATGTCCCGATCAACTGTGCAGAATGCTTTGTCTAAAAATGGGAACCCAACATTAAAGACGATTGCTCGAATTGTACATGATGCGGTGGCATGACGCTGGAACTTGGTTTATAATCCATTTTGCCGCAGCTTTTTTCTATTGAGATCGGATCAGAGATTGATTGCACTGTAAGGACTGTTCTTTGAAAATTTCTACGAGGGCATCGATCCAATAGGGCTCGAGATTGAGGGCAGGGCATCTGTAGGCTTTGAGCCCTTTATCTCTCACGATCGGCAGGTAAAGTTTCTCGATTTCAAAAAGGGTTTCAATGTGATCCGATGTAAAGCTGATGGGCACAAAAACAATATGTTTTCGCCCCTCATGCCAGTTTAGGATCTCCTCGCAGGCCTCATTAGTGTAAGGCCTCAGCCATTCTCCTCGGCCAAATTTTGATTGGTAGCAAAGGCGTCCCTTAGCCTTGGGGAAGGCTTTCATCACTTCGTTATAGGAGAGATTGCACTCGGTTTCATACGGGTCTCCCTCTTCGACGAAGGTTTTGGGAACGCCATGAGCAGAAAAAAAGAGGAGGGTTTCCTCTTCGGCTAAATGGTTTTCCTCAAGATAGGAGGCGATCCGCTTTTGATAAGCGGCGATGAATGCAGGGTGGCCGGCATAGGACTTGATCCAGCGGAGTTTATTGGGAAAGTAGGGAGAAAAAAAGCGGGCGATGCTCCCTGTTGTGGCATAGCAAAATTGGGGGAAGAGGGGGAGGACAATCAATTCGTTTGCCTGATCTATTTGTTTGATCGATTCAGCGTGCGTGGCGGGGAGGTAGCGATGGAAAGTGTAAACAGGGGCCTGAAGGCGTTTGCTTAATGCTGCGCCAAGCGCTTCGGTGTCGAAATAAATGGGAGAACGGCCGCCGATCTCTTCGTAATCCACTTGGATTTTTCCGGCCCGCTTTCTTGCGATGCGTCCAAAGAACCAGTTATGGAAGAAGGTGGGGAATCGGGTTCTGATCACATCCCGATCGCATAGGAGGGAGGTGAGAAAGGCGGGGACCTCCTCAAGGTCTCTGGGGCCGCCGAAATTCACGAGGAGATAATTTGCCATATTGGAAATATACCTCTTTTCAGTTATGGTTTCCAGTTAGATTATGGCTATTTTTCGACTACTCATTTTAGCTTTGCTAGCGTGTGGATGCAGTTGCGGAAGCGACAGTTCCCGCGGCGGGATCCGTATTGGGGTCGATCCTTTGTGGTATCCGGTTGACTTCGGCCCTCAGACCTCTTATGTCAACGGCTACACTGAAGATTTACTACTCGAAATGGCCCGCTATAGCGGGATGCGATTTGAGCTGATCACCGCCAGCTGGGACAATCTTCTGCAGGGGATGAGAGAGGGGAAATATGATGCGATCATCACGACCCTGCCCGCCTATGAGTACAATCAGGCAAAGTACGACTTTTCGAAGAATTTTCTCGACCTTGGCCCTGTGCTTGTAGTCTTTTACGGTTCTCAAAAAACAACCTTAAGCCAATTGAAAGGCGATATGGTTGGAATCATAACAGGCGATTCCTCTGAGCTCCTCTTAGCAAAACATCCTACTATCATCGTTCGGTACTACAGCACCATTCCAGACCTCCTTAATGCGGTTGCAAAAGGGGACATCGATGCGGCGCTCCTCAATCAGATTCCGGCGGTGAATTTCATCAGCGATATTTATGCTGGGGTTCTTTCGATTGCGGGCACGCCGCTCACCGACCAAGGAATCCATCTTGTTGGGCCAAAAGGGGGGATTAACTCCTTCAATAAGAATCTCGAAGCGCTCCGCAAACGAAAAACGCTCGAAGAGCTCCAGAAGAAATGGGAACTCTCTCTTTAAGAAATAACACGTGTTCTAGCATTTCTGCGCGAGCGAGGTTTGGCTTTTACGCGGATTTCAACATCGCGGTCCAACGCATTTAAAAAGCGAATTAATCTATCGAGAGAAAATCCAGATAGTCTGCCGCGTATAAGCGCGGATACTTTAGGTTGATCGATTCCAAGTAGCTTAGCCGCTTTTACCTGAGAGAGTTTTTTCCGTTTGATGATATTGTGGATCTGGCGAGCCAATTCGGCTTTTGCTAAACGTTCTTCAGGGTCTGGAAGGCCGAGATCAGCAAAAACATTTCCACTGCTTGGAGTGTGTTCATTCATATTTTTTTCTTCACTTTTTGGTTTAGATCAGATGCCTGTTTTAGTCTTGCCCGAATCAATTCCATTTCTTGTTTTGGGGTTTCAATCCCGCTTTTGGATTTTTTTTGGAACACATGTAGGACATAGATTTTTTCATTAAAACGAACTGTATATACAGCCCTATATGTATTCCCTTCAAAGTCCTCTACAACCTCAAGTATTCCAGCACCGCCCCCAAGATATTTGAGCGGTTTTGCTGCGATATGTTTTTCTCCGCATTGGGCCAAGTAGAGTGCATGTCCAAACTCATCTTGCACATCTTCGGGCAGTTCTTTCATATCTTTCAATGAACTGCCGATCCACTCAAGCGGTCTTACTGCTCGTTTCATGTTATACCATTTTTAGCATATGCCTGCAAGCGAAGGTGCAGGAAATTTTTGAATATAATAGCAGCGTATGAAATTTTTTAACTATGTTTTGATTTTGCAGCGGTCGTGTTCTGAATACTCTTCCCGCACCTTTGCGAGGATGGCGGGGTCGGGAGGACAAGGTTCAATTCCCCAGATGTTTTTAGCATAGTTTCGAATCGATTCATCGGTTGAAAACCGGCCCATCGCCGCAATATTGTGGAGCGCCGTCTCGGCCCAAGCCTTCGGTTGAATATAGAGCTCTTCCACCCTTCTTTGAGTGTCATAATAGGCTGGTAAGTCTTGTAGAACGCGAAAGTAATCCACTTCTAGCAGGCTGTGATAAATCTGAAGGAACGCGTGAGCCTCGGCAGCAGTTTGCGCAAAAGTCCCATCTTTAAGGCTGTCTACTGCAAGGCGGATCGCCTCATTTTTGGCGTAGATTTCTTTCGGATTATAAGGATTCTTGTTCTCTGCAGTTGAGGCTCCGAATGCGAAGGGCCACCATTTATCAGTCATCGCTTCATGCATTTCGATATTTGCTCCATCCTCTGTCCCGATAGTCAGCGCTCCATTTATGGTCATCTTCATATTGCCCGTTCCCGAAGCTTCCCAGCCAGCAGTGGAGATCTGTTCTGAAAGGTCTGCAGCTGGAATGATGATTTCTGCGCGCGATACGTTGTAATTCTCGACAAATGCGATGCAGAGATCTTCTCTCCCATCCTCGTGGAATTTTCTACCGATTGCGCAGATGAGCCGGATGATCTGCTTGGCCCTTTCGTAACCTGGAGCCGATTTGCCGGCAAAGATTGAAAGGCGGTGGATTTTGCGCCTCTCGGGCTCTTGATAAATCATGATCAGATGGAGGGCATTTAATAACTGCCGCTTATATTCGTGCATTCTCTTGATCTGCACATCGAAAAGGGCGCTTGATTCCATCACATGCGAATGGGTGAGAATTTTTCCATCCTTGTCCCTTACGCAGTTTTCTTTGGTGAGAAATTGGAGAAAGGCCTCTTTATTTCTCTTCTTGATTTCCAGAAACTCATTCTGCGATTCAGAGTCGGATGCGAAGGGGGCTAATTTGCTGATTTCTGTGAAGTTGCAGACCCAGCCTTTCCCAATCCGCTTGGTAATGAATGCGGACAAAAGGGGATTTGCGTGCAAGAGCCAGCGGCGCTGCGTCACTCCGTTGGTTACATTCGTAAATTTTTCGGGAAACATCTCTGCGAAATCTTTGAATGTGTCCTCTTTCAATATTTGACTGTGAAGTTTTGCAACCCCATTTACTTTGTGCGACCCATAGATGGCTAGATGAGCCATCCGGATCTGCCCATTTTCGATGATGGAGAGTCTTTGGACCCGATCTTCGTCATCCGGATATTTAGCTCTCACTTGATTGCAGAAATCTAAATTCAGCTTTTGGATGATCTGATATTGTCTTGGAAGCAGTTCATGGACCCGTTTTTCGTTCCATTCTTCTAGAGCTTCCTTAAGAATGGTGTGATTTGTGTAGCTGCAGCATGTTTGGCACGTTTCCCATGCCTCGACCCAGGAAAAATTGTAGCTTTTGGTCAAGATGCGCATCATCTCTGCAATGATGAGGGCCGGGTGGGTATCGTTGATCTGAATCCGAATCTTGTCGGCAAAAGCATTCAAATCTCCATACATCCGCATGTGGCGCCTGATGATGTCTTGCAGCGAGGCGCATACGAGGACGAACTCCTGTTTAAGGCGGACCCTTTTGCCGAGTTCGTGATTGTCATTCGGGTAGAGTACGTCAGTTAAAGAGGTGTTTTCAGATGCCTGGCCAAGAAAACCGGCGTTGTATCTTTGCAGTTCAAAATTTCTGGGAGATTCTTTAGTCGACCAGAGTCTTAAAAGAAGGGCAGAATAATTGGAACTGCCGCAGTAGCCCAGAACGGGGATGTCAAACGGGAGAGCTCTCACTTCTTCAAAGTCTTCGAGCAAGTAGACATCATCGCCGTGCTTATTGGTTGCATGGATCGGTTTGCCGCGGAAGTGGACATTTACTGAGAATAGATCGCGGCGCGATTCCCACGGATCTTCATTGAGGAGCCAGCAATCGGGTTTCTCGACTTGAACGCCATTCCAAATCTCCTGTTCAAAGATCCCATACTGATATCTGAGACCATAGCCGCGGGCAGGATAATTGAGCGTTGCCAATGAGTCCAGAAAGCACGATGCCAGGCGTCCAAGGCCCCCATTCCCGAGGCCAGGATCGGCCTCGCAAGTAATGAGGTCGTGAAAGTTCCTGTCCATTTTTTTGAGAACGGCTCTAGCGAGCTCGCCTGCGCTCATATTAGTCAGATTATTGCCTAAGAGCCTCCCCGGCATGTACTCCATCGAGATGAAATTCACCAAACGGGGTTTTTTATTTTGGATCGTGTCGATAGTCGCGGTTGTGTTGACCATGATCTCTTCGCGGAGAGCCAGGCAAAATGCCTGATAGAACTCTTCAATTGTCGCATTTGCGGCGGTGTGGCCGCTCGATGTGATGATGATATGCTTGATTTTCTGCGCGAGAATATCTGCTTGGGTCTCTATATCCATTCCCTACATATAAGCAAGCCCGACTACTTTTGCAAATGTTGTGTCCATATTTTGCGAGGTTTGTTATGGCAATAGATATGCCAAATTCAGTGAAGATTGAGGAAATTCTTAGGACGACGAAGAGCTGGGATGGATCTCCATTGCCAGGGATCGGCGCAGGAATAGCCGAATTTAGAATCTTGATGTTCAAAATTGCGCCGGGTGGAAAAACGACCATTCACATGCACCCATTGAATGGCGCAGGCTACATGCTAGCCGGTGAGCTGACCATGTATTCGACAGAAGATCATCATGGGAGTTTTGCCGATCCCAAACTCGTGAAAGAGAAGAAATTTTCTCCAGGGGATGCATGGACTGAGACGGTCAATATTTGGCATTATGGGGAAAATAAGGGGAAGGAGGAGGTGCGGCAACGATCCTACTAGCATCCAAACTGGGGCTCCCCATCTCGACGACTCACGCCCTGATTGGAGCCGTCCTTGGCGTCGGAATGGCGCGGG
>JANPFC010000140.1:0-37986 GCA_031423235.1 Chlamydiota bacterium
AATTTACTCGTGGCAAAAATGCTCAAGGCCGAAAAAACGTGTAAAAAGGGGGTTAGAGCCAAGCAGTTTAAAGCATCGCTTAACCATGAGTACCTATGCAGGGTACTAGCCGCTTCTAACTTTTAATGCGCTACCCCTGGACACGCCCACACTGGTAGCTTTTGTAGTCCATAATTCGTTTGATCAAGCATCGCACAGAGGTGGAGTCCGATCTAGACGCAATCCGAGGCATATATTGACGAACCTATAGAAGGCGAAAAAGATCCATTTGAGGTTTCAACGGCGCCAGCGTTTAGTTGCTATACTGTAATTTTTCCAAAACAAAGCCCGGTTCAATTCGAATTTTTCGATAGAGTTCGTGACCTTCTTCATCTGTATAAGAATAGACAGTTCGTGTCGTAGGGTTTTTGGCAGAAAAATCGGAGTCGAAGAGGTCGGACATTTCAAGACCGAGTGAGCCGCATATTGAGGCAACGGGACATCCAGCAAAGCAATGCAACAAGATTTTCCCGTCACAACCTTCTCTGATTGAAAGGCTCGGATTCTCATCATCATGAGCGGGACAGCAAGACATATAGCTAGAACCCGACTTTTTCGGAGTCTTAGCCCTTTTCAATCCCAGGATTTCCAGAAATGAGTTGAATTCCATATAAGCCTCGTTAGCGGGATGACCGTGAAGCTTGATCTTCAATCCATTGATCAAACATATCGACTCTCAAGACCAGACGTTTGCCGATTTTTCGTACTACTTCTTGTAGGCCATTGCGGTGTCGATTTAAGAGTAAATGACGGACCTGCCCCATGCTAAATGGATATTTCCCGCTTGTTACGATTTGTTGTGGAGACCAGTAGACTTGATTGGCCATAGAACCTCCCTAAATGGGTGTTAATGATTTACGCCCAATTATGATGGAGGGTGCCCATTAACTACGGGCACACTGGTGGACACTTTCTAATTTCTAAAAAAGCAAAACCTAATCAACTAGAAGACAATCGTTTAGGTTGGGGTCGATGATCGCCAAAAATATGAGGTTGGCTGAGAAGAGAAGCGTGCGTGATATTGCCATATTCCGGGTTAGGGGCAATACTTTTCAGGACAGTCTCAAAGACTCGAGTTAAACTCCTAGGCGGACGTTGAAGAATCGTCTCTCTTGATTTGCTTGAGGGAATGCGCGCTATAGCGCTAAGAAATCTTGCCAGTCGAGAGGATATGTTGACAGGCCGATTGCCAAACCATGTCGGCACTTGGAGTATTGGAAAATCTGCGCCGAATTGGATTGCTGTGGGTTTGATCTCCATTACCACCTCCAAATGCATTGGGAGTCGAAGACGAGAAGCGGCGATGCAGAGCCAACATAGGCCTAAACTTTCTGCCGCGGTGATTTGAGCGTCCTTTCGGATCTCATTACGACACCGATATGCGAGATTTATAATGATTTCGGAAGCAGTTCTCTCAGAAATAGGATAACGCTCATCCGGGAGCAGTCTGATAATGCGGCTGTAAAACACATCCATTTGTTTTGGGAAGATATGCTCAATGAAAGCGACCTCCGAATCTGTATTATTTTCCCTTAAAAAATGGAGAAAACATTTCAATGCTCGCCATTGGAGTTTTTTGCCCTTTCCTTTCTTCTCGATGGTTTGTGCCAAGCGGACGATATACTGAATCAGAATTTCATTTTTGAGAGGTGCAAGAATATCAAAATTGGGATCATCGATATAATGTGCAGATCCCTCCCATTTTCCGCCATTGTCCAACCACCCCCTCCAATAGTCATAATGAGGTTGTGCCGGACTTTCAGTGGTTGCCGTTAGAGGTGGAGAATCGAATAGCCAACGTTCGAGCTCGTTACACTCATGAACTTTAGTTGCCCCATGAAGCCACATTCTCGCGTGCTTTTCTTGCCAATTTTCTTCGGAAACTTGCTCAAAGTCTGGATTGAGTTTCTCAATCCCCCTCCAGATAGCTCTTACATGGGCCAGATCGCTTTCAAGCTCATTTAGTATTTCGTGTATTTCCTTGAGAGAATCATCCATTCGCTTTCTCCTGAGGTTCGGAATAATTCCCTAAACGCAACCGTGCGCGTTCGGCAGCCTGTTGAAGCTTTTCACGAAGGACATCTTTTGATGGTAGAGCGGTGAGATATTCGGCAACGTGAATGCCCACTTTCCCTAGTTCCAATAGCTCGATGCACTCTTCATTCTTGCCCGTGCAGAGAATAAGGCCCATAGGAGTTTCCTCCCCAGGTTGTCGCTCATACTTATCAAGCCAACGAAGATACAGCTCCATTTGCCCTTTGTATTCCGGCATAAAATCGCCGAGCTTAAGTTCGATTGCGACCAGTCTTTTTAGTCGTCTATGGAAAAAGAGAAGGTCGAGATGAAAATCTATACTGTCCACGATTATTCTTTTCTGACGGGCGAGGAAGCTGAAGCCTATGCCTAATTCCAATAAAAATTGTTCGAGCTCCCGCATAATTGCATCTTCGAGATCTTTCTCAACATAGCGATCATTGAGATTCAGAAACTCAAGCACATAGGGATCACGAAAAACAAGATCAGGAGTCAACCGATCCTCCTTACGCAATGCATCTAACTCTATCTGCGCAAGAAGTTCTGGTTTCTTCGAAAGTGCTGTTCGCTCAAAAAGCATGGAATCGATCTTTTTGCGCAAAGTACGGACGTTCCATTGCTCAATCCGACACATCTCGGCGTAAAAATCGCGCTTGATGGGGTCCTTGATCGGGATTAGGGCAATAAAATGGGTCCAGCTCAATTGTCGTATCAGCGATACGACAATCTGTTCATCGGGGAAGATCTCGGCAAACTGGATCATTCGTCGTAAGTTCTTGTCTGAAAAGCTATTGCCATAGTCGACTACCAATTGTCGTGACAGTGATACGACAATTTCCCGCCCATATTCGGCACGATCCCCTTGTAAAGTCTCTTTTCGAATACGGCTGCCCACTCGCCAGTAGCCCATGGTAAGGCTTGCATTAACTGTGGATGCTATAAACCTCCGGGTCTGGTCGATCATCTGCCTTAGATCTTCAAGAAGCCCAGTTGGCAGGGCTGGTGGAGTTGGGGGTAACTGAGAGAGGGCTGATACGTCTTTTTTGATCATAATGAATCTCCTTGAAGGATTCGTTCAGAGATATATTTGCTGTATTTTTTGGTCACTTCGGCATCCATGTGAGTGTACCTCTGCAACATGCCCAAAGTAAGGTGCCCGGTCGCCGTAGCGAGCTCTAAATTTGAAGCTCCCATACCGGCTGCAAAAGTACAGAACTGGTGACGTGTGTCGTGGAAGTGGTAGTCAAAAATGCCGGCACGTTTGAGGGCCTCCGTCCATGCTTTTTTGATGTCGACTCGCCCAAAGGGGGTTTTACTGGCAAAGACAAGGGGCTTGAGCGGCTGGCGGACTTCATACAGGGCTTTTAGTTCAACGATCACAGGGTCAGCAAGGGCAACACTGCGGGGACGTCCGTTCTTGGTTTGTTTGAGGTGCGCAAGGCGATTGTCAAAATCGACATTACGCCACTCAAGACCAAGGATCTCGCCGCGACGGGCTCCGGTAGTGAGGGCAAAGATGACGATAGTATAGAGGTAAAGCGATTTACTTTGACGACAAGCAGCTAGCAATCGGGTGATCTCGTCGTCAGTGAGAATACGATCGCGACCGGGGTCTTCCTTGAGCTTGAGAAGATTCGTACAGGGATTTTTAGGCAGCCAACGGAGTTGCTTAACGGCGTAGCTTAGAGTTGAGGCAAGAGTCGCCATATAGCGATTAACAGTTGACGGGGAGGGCTTAGAACCTTTGTGGGTGGGGGTATTGGAGAGGAGCTGCCGCTCTTTGGCAATTAGTTCGGGAGTAATGTGAACGAGCGCATATGCACCGAGAAGTTTGCCCCAGTAGTCATATTGGGCTTGAGTGTTTTTAAGAGAACGGTGGTGTTGAACGGCTCCATCGAGGGAGAGTCGATCAAGGAGGACCGCATAAGTATGGGAAGTGTTATTGGTCTCAAAGTTGTATTGTCCGAGCTTGATGCGCCGCTCAGTGTCTTTGACCCAGTCATCTGCCTCTTGCTTGCGTTCGAAAGTATTGCAGGTGGTGGGGTAGCCTTTGATGCGAATAACGGCGCGCCAAACTGTCGATTTGCCGTCTTTGGATTTTCTTTTGAAGATCGATGCCATAGCTCTAACCTCTTGGTTTGGGGTTTGAGCGATTGGATGAAGTGCTGGTTAAATTTGTTTTTCGTTGCACCATTCTTGCACCATTTGGGCAAAATGATAGACTCAATTTATTTTTGAGTCTATCTGATTGTTACCTAAATGTGCTCGGATGAGCTAGATAAGAAGTTGAGACTTGATGGGTTCGAACCATCGACCCTCTCATTAAAAGTGAGATGCTCTACCACTGAGCTAAAGTCTCGAATTTGCCCCCGATCTCTCGGGGGGCTTTGTACTTATGACCCCAAGGGGATTCGAACCCCTGTTCGCAGAATGAAAATCTGATGTCCTAGACCGGGCTAGACGATGGGGCCGTACTCAAATTACCATCGAAAAACGTGTTCGATTCTACTCTATCACCCTTATTTTCTGCAACATGTTAAATGGTCATTATCTCTTTTTCTTTTTCCGCACAGGTAGCGTCAACGTCTTTACAGAACTTATCGGTCATGTCTTGGATCGTTTTTTCGGCTTTTTTCATCTGATCTTCTGGGATCAGGCCGTCAGCTTTCTGCTTGCGGACTAGCTCGTTAAATTTGCGGCGGACGTCTCGGAGCGACACCTTGGTCTTCTCCCCATGATCCTTGCACTGCTTCGCAATCTGTTTGCGGATCGCCTCATCCATCGGAGGCACATTGATCCTGACCACTTTGCCGTCCACCATCGGGTTAACGCCGAGGTTAGCCGCTTCAATCGCCTTAGAAATTGCATTGATGTTCGAGTGGTCGAATGGGGTCACCACGATCTGGCGGGCTTCGGGTACGTTGATGTTCGCGCACGCCTTGAGAGGCATGTAGGAACCGTAAATCTCAACATGAACTTTGTCGAGAATCGAGGCGTTGGCCCGTCCTGTGCGGAGCGTCTTTAGCTCTGCTTTAAGGTGGTCGAGGGTCGCTTGCATCGCCCCTTTGACTTGCGCTTCAATATTGCTCATATTTACTCTCCAGACACTAATGTCCCTACAGGCTCATTATATACGGCCGCAATCAGAGAACTGTCAAACATATTAAATACTCGGATCGGAATCCGGTTCTCGCGGCAAAGAGCGATCGCTGTCGCATCCATAACCTGGAGATTGCTTGCCAACACTTCTGAGTAGGTGACTTTGTCAAACTTACTAGCATTAGGGTACTTTATGGGATCTTTGTTGTAAATTCCATCTACTTTAGTAGCCTTCATGAAAATTTCAGCTTGGATCTCAAGTGCGCGGAGGGCCGCTGCTGAATCAGTAGTAAAATAGGGGTTGCCGGTGCCTCCGACAAAAATAAGAACAATCCCCTTTTCGAGGTACTTGAGAGCGTTTTTCCATGAATAGGATTCGGCCATCACGTCGCAGGTTATGGCGCTCATGATGCGGCTTTCGCACTTGATCTGCTCGAATGCTTGTTGAAGGGCTATGCCGTTGATGAGGGTGGCTAGCATCCCAATGTGATCGGCTGGCGTCCTCTGCATACCGTTTTGGGTCGCTTTAACGCCGCGGAAAATATTCCCGCCGCCGATAACAACGCCAACTTGAACTCCAAGCTGGGTTAATTCTTGAACTGATGTGGCAATTTTATGACAAGCGTCTGGGTCAACCCCATATTTCTGGTCGCCCATGAGGGCTTCCCCAGACAGCTTGAGAAGTATCCGTTTGTAGGCCGGTTTTTTCACTGACCCACTTTCCAGCGCCAGAAGCACTTAATGGAAAGAGGTTTTCCGACTTTCTTCGCGCAAACATCGAGAAATTGTTGAACCGTTACGCTGTTGTCTTTAACGTATTTTTGGTTCACCAAGCAGAACTGATCGGTGTAGCCTTTAATTTTACCAGCCACAATTTTTTCTACAATATTCTCTGGTTTCCCTTGAACTTGCGAACGGGCAATTTCCTCTTCGCGAGCAAGAACTGTCGCTGGAACTTCTTCTGCCTTTAAATATTCAGGATTCTCAGCAGCGACATGCATCGCAATTTCTTTCGCAATTCCTTCTTGATCCGCTGAGCCGGCAATTTCAACAACCACTACGAGCTTGCCGCCCATGTGAGAGTAAATGCCGTATGAGCTATTTGGATGCTTAGAGATCGTTTCTACACGGCGGAGCTGGATGTTTTCTCCGAGCGATTGAATCACTAAATTGCGGTACTGGTCGATTGTGATCGATTTGTCTTTGTAGTAAGGCTCCTGAATCAGATCAGCGAGAGATTTTGCTTTCCCTTCAAGGGCTTGCTTTACGCAATCATGGAGGAAATGCTTAAATCTGTCGTTCTGCACGACGAAATCTGTCTCTGCATTGGCTTCAGCAAGAACGAGGTGCTGCTTGTCTTCAGCAGCAAGGATAAGCCCTTCTTTTGTCTCGCGCCCTTCTTTTTTGGCAGCAGAGGCCATTCCAGCTTTGCGGAGAATATCGATCGCTTTTTCCATATCGCCTAGAGCGAGCACGAGAGCTTCTTTGCACTTGCCCATGCCTACGCCGGTCCGCTCGCGCAATTCTTTAATCATATCAGCTGTGATATCTTTCATCGCGGGGGCTCCTTTTTACTCGTCAGACTCTTCTTCTTCGTCGTCTTCTTCTGTCTCTTCGTCGCCTTTAGAAGCAGGAACGCTCATGTCGTTCTTTTTGTCGATAACCGCTTGCATAATTGCACTGAGAACGATCTTGATGCTCTTCAAAGCGTCGTCGTTGCATGCAATTACGTGTTCGATTGGATCTGGATCGCAGTTTGTGTCGACGAGGGCCATCACTGGGATGCCGAGCGTGTTCGCTTCAGCTACAGCAATATGCTCTTTGCTTGGGTCAACAATGATTACGAGGCCTGGAGGCTTGCGCATAGCGCGGATGCCAGAGAGGTTACGATCGAGCTTAATGCGCTCTTTGCCCATCAGGGACATCTCTTTCTTGGTAAAGCCTTCTCCGCCAGAAGCGATCCGTTTTTCAATTCTCTCAAGTGTTTTCACTGAGTTGCGGATAGTCTGAAGATTGGTCAAAGTTCCGCCGAGCCAACGTTCGCAAATATAGAATTCGCCGCACTCTTCTGCGCACTCTTTAACTACTGCTTTAGCTTGTTTTTTCGTTCCGACGAAAAGGATAGACTTTCTCTTGCCGACGATGTCACGGACGAACTGCACTGACGACCGGATCTGCTGCAATGTTTTTGCGAGGTCGATAATATAAATCCCGTTTCGAGCTTCAAAGATGAAACGTTTCATCTTTGGGTTCCAACGATGGGTCTGGTGCCCGAAATGGGCTCCGGATTCGAGCAACTCCTTAATCGTTACTCCTGCGTCTTTTTGTGCTGTAGCCAAAATATTCCTCAAAAATTAAAAATTTCTAAGCGCCTGGACAGAATCGAACTGACACTCGTAGCTTGGAAGGCTACTGTTCTACCATTGAACTACAGGCGCTCACTAAAAATAGAAAATCGAAATAACAGTTTTACCTCAACGGGTGATTTTCCTCAAGCGGAATCGGGCACATACGGGAAATGACCCTCTTTAATTTATATTTTGGTATGCTGTCACCATGACCACCGCCTCAAAAATTCACCGCGTCCTAGGGATTTTCCTCCTCTCTTTCCTGGTGATTATCCTGAAAGTTTGGCATTTAGGGGTCATCCAAAGGGAGGAAAAGCTCCTCGAGGCCCAAAAACCTCAGCAGAGGACAGTGCTTGTCCGAGCCGATAGGGGCACCATCTGCGACCGATTCCACGTACCCATGGCCCTGAACCGGATCTGTTATAACGCAGCCATCTATTATGCCCAAATCGCTGAAATTCCGACAGTGGAATGGAAAACAGCTCCGGATGGCAAGCAGTTCAAGGCCTACGCCCGCAAAGAATATATTCGAGAGCTTTCATCGATTTTAGCGAGGACTTTGCAGCTAGACCCTGAGCGGGTCGAGGATTTAATTCACTCCAAAGCGGCTCTTTTCCCGCACGTCCCCTTCATCGTCAAGGCTGGCTTGAGCGAAGAGGAGCACTATCGTCTTAGAATGCTCGAGAAGGACTGGCCGGGGGTTTATGCGGAGATCGGGTCGATCCGCTCCTATCCGCAAGGTAGATCTGGCTGCAATCTAATCGGAACGATGGGGGCGATCAGCCAAAGGGAGTATTCAGCGATTGCCCAAGAGATGAGCGAGATCCAAATTACGGCCGACCTTTTTGAGCTAGGAGACATGGAAAGACTCGCCGAGCTTAAAGAAAAAGCTTACGCGATCAACGATCTGGTTGGCAAAACAGGTATTGAGGCGCAGTTTGAAGGGGAGCTGCGGGGCTTTTTTGGTAAAAAAACATTTGAAGTGGATCAGAAGGGGCGCTTTGTCCGGGAGATTGCGGGGAAAGAGGCGACTCCAGGCAAGCAGCTTGTTCTAACCATCTCATCCGAACTCCAGCAATTTGCCGAATCGCTTTTAACGCAAAATGAACGGACGCGCGATGGGCGGAGTTTGGGGTTTGATCCTGCTGATAAAACACGGAAGGCTCAAAAACAACCTTGGATCAAGGGAGGGGCGATTGCAGTCCTCGATCCAAAAACAGGCGAGGTATTGGCCCTCGCCAGCCATCCCCGGTTTGATCCGAACGATTTCATTTTCGCCGGCAACTCCATTTTCAATGATGGTAAATCGAGACAGGTGAATCGGTGGCTCGAAAATGACCGGTTTATTGGATCTGTATGGGATGGACTCGACACGTTGAAACGGGAAGGGGCCAAGCAAGAAGAGAACCAGGAGCTCACTTGGGATTTCTATCTGGACGCGATTTTGCCCAAAGAGGGGCCGCTAAGAGCCTTCTTCACCAAGGTCGATGATGTAAAGGGGTTCATCCAATTCCAAGAAGATTACGAGGCAATGCTCTACTTCACTAAAGCAAACTTGGCCGTCCCTCAGGATATTCAGAGACGGCTGGATGCGATCCACCTTCCGCCACAAGATAAACTGTTTGCTGTCGATCTTTGCCGTACGGTTGTCTACGCTCCAGCATTTACTGACGAGCTAATCAAAAAAATTGGATCGATGAAGGTCTCAGATTATAGAGCCCTTTGCCAAGCGTTTATGAGACGGGAAAGCGAGCTGCGCCAAAAAGCTCAGGAAGCGTTCCATAAGAAGGAATTTAGAGAGTGGAGAGATCTCTATCAGAAAGAGTTTTTGGCTGAAAAGCGCAAAGCTGAGAAGGCAAGGAAAACCTACGCAAGACCCTACATCGACTATTTAGAAAAGAAAGAGAGAGAGCTATTCAATGCGTACTGGGAAGAATCGAAATGGGCTCTCTTAGCAAGCGATAAAATGCCCGAAGAAACCATCCGCACATTCCGCACATTTGCTTCGCTTAACCGCCCCTTGCTGGGAAAATACAAGTCGCTCCGCAATCGAAAAAAAGAACAGACAGAAAAGGACATGGCTGCCGCCTTCTATCCGATCGGAGGGTTTGGATTCAGCAGATCTTTCGCGTTTGAAGCGAGCGTTCCGCAAGGTTCCATATTCAAACTCGTCACCGCCTATGAGGCGCTAAGGCAGGGAGCGCACCTGACCCTCATCGATGAGTGGAGCCCGCAAGGAGTTGCCTACACCCCGAATCGGACGCTCTATCCCCGCTTTTATAAAGGGGGACGCCTCCCTCGCAGCGCTGGGCCGAATTTTGGGAAAATGGATCTAGTCGGAGCCATCGAACAGACGAGCAACCCATTTTTCTCCATTCTTGCTGGCGATTACTTCGAGGATCCAGAGGATCTTGCAAGAGCGGCGAGACTTTTTGGCTTCGGGGAGAAAACAGGGATCGAACTTCCTAGAGAAAGAAGTGGGAATGTACCGAACGACCTTAAAACAAACAGGACGGGGCTCTATTCCACTGCAATCGGCCAGCACACGCTCCTGACAACCCCTCTGCAAACTGCCGCCATGCTCGCAGCCATCGGAAATGGGGGCAAATTACTTAAACCGAAACTTGTGAAAGAGGCTGTGGGGATGACCCCTGACAGACACCCCTTAAGCCCGTTTGCTGGCACTTCTTATTTGGCCGAGGAGGAACTCGATGCCATTGGGATCCCATTCCCGCTCTTTACTTCACTGCAGCCCCGCACGCCGCTCCCCGCTCTGAAAGCGGAGCAAACAGAGGTGAGAAGAGTCATCCCGCTAGATGATAAAATCCGCTCCACCCTTCTTGAAGGGATGGACCGTGTGGTTACGGGACCTAAAGGGAGCGCGCGGCCTACCTCAATTAAAGAGCTACTCCGCAATCCGCTTCTCATGCGCGACTATCTGTCCCTTCAGCATCTGATGCTTGGCAAAACGGGCACCGCGGAGATCGTCTGCAATTTTTCCATGAACCCATCAGCAGCTCCGCAAGTTTATAAATACACTTGGTTTGGATCTGTCTTGTTTTCCGATGTGAAACACACAGATCCGGAACTGGTCGTTGTCGTTTTCTTACGCTTTGGCGACGCAGGGAAAGAGGCGGCTCCTCTGGCAGCTCAAGTCATGCACAAATGGCGCGAAATCAAAAAGAAAAACGAACCTAATAAGTAGGCTTCATGAGTTTAGCCAAGAACCGATTGATCGGGTGCGCTAAATGGCAAGAAAGATCCGTGATACAAAACACAGTGACAATCGCCGTGAAGACGTCCATCGAATAGTGAATTTGCATACCGATTACAAGAAGCGATTCGCACGCAAAAAGGGTAAATCCAAGCACCGTTAACCACCTTTTCCCAAAGCTCGACATCTCAAGCGCCGCGATCAAACTAATCCCAGCATGCCCAGAGAAATAGAGATCGTTTGAAATCTGATAATTTTGGAGTAGCGAGGGGAATCCCGGGTAATGCCAAATGATGTCAGGCGGAATGGGGAGGGCCACCAAGAATTGCATCGATTGCCTGAGGGCAAAAAAGAGGGCGTACGTGAGAAATGGGCGGATGTTCCGGGTGATGATTGTGTCGACAAACATGAATAGGAACATGCAATCGAGGCAGAAATTCATGCCGATCAGAATCGCATCGCCAAGATGCACATGATTGGTTACGAAATGGTTAAACGGGAGAAAGAAAGTTTGGATTGCATCATTGATTCCACAGACAGGAATACTTTTTTTCCCAATGAAATATTGCGTTGTGAAAATACAGGCTATCCCAGCACAGATCAGGAAAATCAGCAAAAAGTGAGAAAGCCTATCGAGTTTCTTTAAAAACCGATCCACTGGCGGAACAAACTGCTGGGTAAATAAATAGGCAAAAACGGCTGTAACAATCGAGGTATAAATATCTGTAGTATAGTGAGATCGAAGAACGATGTCGATAAATGCTACCAGAAAGGCAATGCCGAAGTTAAGGGCAGTCAGCCAACGGACTTTAAAAATTTCTCCCAGCTCCAATGCCCCCAAAATATTGATCCCCACATAGGCTGAAAAATAGAAGTCCCCGCTTATTCTATAGTTAGAAAAGAGGGAAGGGAACCCTGGATAGTGCCAAATGAGTCCTGGATCCACAGGAAACGAGATGATTAACTGCATTGCCTGCCTGAGCAGCATGAATATGAGCAGAGGCAATACGGGGCGGATGCTAGATTTGACAATTGAGCACGCGATCAAAACGAGAACGATCGCATCCCCCAAAATTGAGTAGAGGATGATGAGAGTATTTCCGATCCACTCGCGGGAACTTATAAATGCATTAAGTCCTGAGGTCACGTCCTGAAGATAATCTCCAATTTTACATGTCGGCGGGATTCGATCGCCAATCAAATGCTCGGTTAATGTGCTGATTAGAGCGCCCGCTACAATAATTAAGAATAATATGGGCCAAGCTGGCTTGGAGTATGGATACTTAGAATCAATAAAAGGAGTGGTCATAATTCGGAAACTATCTAAACGGAATATTTCTGTCGAGTTGAATTAAATTAACACTTTGTATCTGAGGCTTAATTAGTAAAGACTTTCGATTGCGCTTAAATTGGCCAAACACAATATAGAAAAACAACGAGGCGTTATGAAAAAGATCCTACTTCTGCTGTCATTTTTCTGCTTAACTAACTGCAATACTATGCAGCAGCTCAATTCCAATATGCAGCAGTCGAACGAGTTAATGATAGAAAACAAGGCCGCGATCGAGGAAAACACCCGTCAAATTATGAATTCGACATCAGCCATGAAGGGATTTGAATTTCTCTTCCCAGTCTTCTTCTTTGTGATCTTGCTTGCGTTAATATATATCTGTCTAAAACTAAAGCTCTTTCACAAGATATTCAAAAACCTAAAATGAGTATCTGAAGTTCAGGTCAGCGCCAGCAAACAAATAGGTATTGCCGGGCACGTTAAGAGATATTCCCAATGGGCTCCTTGCAGTTGTGTGGCCGTCATTCCAATATTCGAAGAAGGGCTGCAGGGTGATTGCAAAATTGCGTCTGCATCCAAAAGAGGCCATTAATGGGACCTCGAATCGGAAGTTGGATAGTTCCGTGGTCAGGATCCATCTCGCCCCTTTCAATGGGACAATTGTAACTGTAGGGTACACCTGAGGCATCCACTGGAAGTTCAATCCGTAAGTAAACCAGGAACTCGCTTGCTGGTCTAAGAGAAATCCAACAGGAACATAAAGCTCATTGTAATTGAAAGTAACCGGAGTCCCTGTAGTGCGGACTTTCTCGCCATAATGACGGTATCCGAACCCTGTAAAAAAGGAGAGGGTCCACGCAGATCTCAAACGGCAAAGAGTGTATCCAATTCTCTCTTGAACATCGATCTCCAGAATCGAGCGATCCGTTCCCGAGCCATTTGTATCTCCTTCTCTGTAGGCTACAGCCACCCCGCCGTAAATTCGACCTGGAGTTCTGAATTCATACAGCGCTTGCGCGCCGCCCAGGCTTCCCGATGTCGCAGCATGCCCTTTCGGTTTTACGTGGGCATATGTGTAATTTCCGCCTATCTGCAAATGCGAAGCAAGGCACTCTTCGATACAGGACTCAATACATGATTCAGGTGCGGGCGTAGGTATCGCGGCTATAGTTCTCGATGGAGCGCGAGGTCCCCAAGTCATCATTTCAGATTGAGCCTCCCCCGAGAAAAGAGAAAAACTCGAGAAGAAAAGCATCATGGAAGGAAAATATTTGCCCATTTGAGGAATCCTGTTTATCAAATTTATTCTTAACAGTATGATGTACAGGAATATTTGGATTTTGTCTAGAAAAAGGTTCACCTTCGGAGGTCTTCAATGCGTAAATGTTTGATGTTTTTGCTTCTTGTCTTTTCTCAAATACTACAAGCTCAATCCACCTTTGACTCAGAGCGGCTGAAAGAATTTTATGACACCTTTCTTTGCGAAGAAAAAGATGCGACCGCGGAAGCTAACGTTACAAGTCCCTGCACCGCGCCTCCGCCCGGAGCGGTGATCACTGCATGCGGAGCGCTGAGAGACAGACCAACGATCGCTCCTCTCACTCAAGCTTCAATAATGGGACTTGATTACATACCCATAGTTTTAGTGAATGATTCAGGGCAAGCCGATAGCGATGTCTATTTTGTGATCTTTGGTCAAGAAGTGACAGGATGTACTTCTTCGGGCCCGACAGTTGGAAATTATGCATTTATCAGCTTTGGGCCGCAGCCAGGTCCAGTGACAAGTCTGTATGGAAGCTACGTGCTTGCTACAAGCGTAGCTACGCCTCCTGCCAGCGATTATTCCTATCAATTTAGCACGATCCCTTTGACGAATGGGCAAAGAATCATCTATGTTCCCCACCTGAGCGCAGGGACTATCTTATTCTCCATGAGCAGCAGCTTACCTTTAACTGTCGGAGCAAACAGTATTGCCGACCCGAATCCGGGCTACAACCTGGACCCCTCCTACAACTTTATTTACGGCGCAGTGGAGTTCACATTCTACCCCAATGATTGCCCAAATGCCACGAATCCTCTCAATGCACTGACTATAGATTTTACATGCGTAGATTATTTTGGAATTCCGATTTATTTAAATTTATACACGCAAAACCCCCTTCCAGGTTTGCCGCAGAACCGTCCATCGGGAATATACCAGTCTAGAGCTTATACCTTATGCACGATTCGGAATGCTTTCGCTCAGGCTTATCCTGATACCCTTGCTGTGTGGAATAGCCTCATACAAAAACCAGCTGCGGCCACTTTGCGCATCCTTTCTCCCGGCAATGCGCTAGGTCAAGCAACACCAGGCTTCGATCAGAACTATTTGGATAATGCAGCAAGCTATGCGTACAGTTGGGCAAATGCCGTTTGGACTGGAGCTAGCGCGTATTACCTGAACAATATTCTATCCATTCAAACCAATGATGGAACCTCCTACAACGGGAAAATCATCAATGGTATCTTCACTTTTAAATCATCGCTGGATACGTTCGGTATTCCCTGGCAAAATGTCCCTCCCAATGCGGTCCCTTCTACAACAACATCAATCTTCAATGTGTCCGTTTACTTCCCTGGAATGACCTATAGCAGCAGCACAGTTCCTACCTGCGTGATTGGAGCGGGAGGTTGCAGTGTTCCCGGAGACGCCCTCACTCGCGCAACAGAGATCACTCAGTATTTAAGCGCAGTGATTCCCGCTGGATTGGTCCCAGGAAAAATCGACAAGCTCACCCCAACTGCGTTTCCGCCAAGCCTCTTCTCCAGCTACTACACGCCCAATGTCAATCTGACACCTCCAGGTGCCACCACTGGACCTTGGTTCGATTTATATAGTTTAGGGCTTCATGGAAACGCAGATATAAATGGAAACGCAGTCTATAGCTATGCTTACGACGACTATCTGTATCATCAGGCTCCTGTGAGTCAGCAGGTGGCTCCAAGTCAAACGTCTATTGACGACACGACGTTCATTACGATTGTAGTTGGGCCTTATTCTGATAATTGATAGATAGGGGCCCCTGGCAAATAGGGGCCCTTTTTTCATGTTAGAAATCTAATCTAAGTGTTGCAGTTAAACCGTGGATGTAGAGATTGCCGTTCGGAGCAGAGCTCTTCGCCAAGGATTGATCGTCTTGGAAATTGCGGAACATATTTTGGTCGAAGAACATCTGAAAACCGTAGCCCGCTGAAAAGTCTAAGTGGGTGCACTGATTGCAGAAATCCGTTCCCCAACCAAGACCCATTTCTAGTTCTATGTGGCCTCTCAGATAGTTTGCATTGTTTTGTCTGACCGTGAAAAAGGAACCGGCAGCTGGGAGTCCTGCTGCAGTCGTTGCCTGCTGATGCGCGCGCTGATTTGTGTATTGTGTGAATAACACATCACCGTCCCCTTGGCCGTATACTCTAAAATGGTCGGTGAACATCCAGTTTGCAGATAATCCCCCTCTTAAGCCTACTCCCCAAGAGTGCGATCTCTGTGTGATAGACACATCTTGTTGGTTCAAGAAATGGGTCGATTCATTAAAGTAGTCAGCTTCGACATTTTGTCGAATCCAAGCTGCACGTACTCCGAAAGAAGGACGGAGACTAAGGCCGCCGCAACAGCAGCGCTTTCCCACTTCCCAATCCAAAAGGTCCATGTGAAGCCGCCAATTCTCTCTTCCACTAAAATAGGTGGGAGAAGAAGCATCTGGCAATAACCACATAGGAAAGAGAACTTCGGGCCCATCTACTTCTAAAGAGACGCTCTTGTGCTGATTGCTTCGAAACCATGTGTATTCGAAACCTGAATCCCAGTTATTCCTTGGGAAACTCATTCCAATGGCCACCTTAAATCCAGGTTTGTATTGGCTATCTAAATTGACTACATGCCCATGCAAAGTGTAAAGAGGGTCTGTGGTATCGGATACAACGCCCAATTCCATATTCTCTTGGTAAGGATCCCAGTAAATAAAACTTCCGCTAGCATACATATCCCAGCATCCGGTATCGCAGCACGGCGCTGGAGCAGGTTTACAGCACGGCTCTGGAGCAGGTTGCTCGTTCGAGACAACCGCCGCGGGACGGAGACGAATTCTTGGCCGTTCTGATTGCGGCTGGGAAGCTGGCTCATCCGAAAATAGGGCCACGCTTGTTAATACAACTATGAATGAGAGAGTCTTGATCAGGTTCATTAAATCCTCTATTTTTCTCGAGATTATTCCTCAAATCAAATTTAGTCCAGGAGTTTATGGAACCAAATCGCAACTCCCAATATATGAGACCATTTCACTATTAGAATTTTTCTGCTTTTGATCTTTTGCCATTTTTCAAAAGCACTTTCTTGGCCATGTGTGCTTACATTGTCCTCGAAAGGTCTTTTGAAACCTGCTCAAAAATATCTAAAAGCATCAAAAATTCTAATAGTGGGATGGTCTCATGTACTTGCAGTCGGCGTAGTGGATTGCTTAAAATTTTTTTTGGCAGCAAGCCCACATTAGAGAATTTTTTACTCACACCTAAACAAATTCATTTCAATTTAACTAATGTCACGAAGTTAGTTATAATATAGTTAATTTATTAAGGATAATTACATGTCATCTGCAGTTTCACTACAAAGAGATACCAGAGCAACAGAATTTCCAAAGCAGCGGGCTGGCAAAATTCAAGAAAATCTTAAGATTGCCTTGGGAGGCCTTGCAGCACTGATCACAGGTATCGTTCTTCTAGCTGTGTTTTCAAATCCTTTTTTGATCACTCTGGGGATTGTATTATTGATCGTGGGCTGCGTTGCTACTGACCACCTTTTCTGGGAACGGGTAGATTCTAAGTTAGAGGCAATGCGAAGACGCGATAGTTCGGGAGAGAACCAAATCGGCCTAGAATTAGGTAGTGTTTAAAATTTTAGTGGACAGCCGGCTTGGAGGAAACTGCGTTTTCTACTTCGCCCGGACTTTGTAAACATTTCTCGAAATAAGCAATCGTCGCTTTTAGCCCCTCTTCTAGATCTACACGAGGCTCCCAATGGAGGAGCTGGCGGGCTTTAGAGATATCAGGGCGGCGCTGCTTCGGGTCATCTAGGGGAAGCGGCTTATGGACGATAGGCGAGCAGGATCCGGTGAGTGTAATCACCTGCTTGGCCAGGTCTAGAACGCGGAATTCAGTCGGATTTCCAATGTTGATCGGGCCCGTTTCAGAAGAATTCATTAGGCGGATCGCCACTTCAACCAGATCATCGACATAACAGAAAGAGCGGGTTTGCATTCCATCGCCATAGATCGTGATGGGCTGATTGTTAAGCGCCTGCACAATGAAATTCGAGACAACTCTTCCATCATTCGGATGCATGCGGGGGCCATAGGTGTTGAAAATGCGGGCTACCCGGATGGGGACGTTGTTTTTTCTGTGGTAGTCGAAAAAGAGGGTTTCGGCACAACGCTTTCCTTCATCATAGCAAGAACGGATGCCGATCGGGTTGACGTTGCCCCAATAATCCTCAGTTTGGGGATGGATATGAGGGTCCCCGTAGACTTCAGAGGTAGAGGCTTGAAAAATCTTACAATTGAGCCTCTTGGCAAGGCCCAAGAGATTCATAGCGCCTAAGACCGATGTTTTGATCGTCTGGATCGGATCTGACTGATAGTGGAGAGGAGATGCTGGGCAGGCAAAATTATAAATCTCATCGACTTCCACATAGAGAGGAAAGCAGATATCGTGCCGCATGAACTCAAATTGCTTCGATTCGAAGAGGTGGAGGATATTCTCGCGCGATCCGGTGAAGAAATTATCTACGCAAAGAACCTCATGACCTTGGTCAAGAAGGCGTTCGCATAGATGAGAGCCTAAAAAGCCGGCTCCTCCAGTAACAAGTATTCTCTTCTTCCTTAAATCTTTCATATTCGCGTTATAAACGTTAGTCGGCAACGATTCTCATCGTATCCCCAATCTACAAACGGTGTCAACTCTTCAGTTTGTTCTCCAGAGACAGTGACGACCGCTTTATCGCAAATTCGGAGTGCGGCGAGCGATTCTGCCGAGGAGAGGGCCGTTCGAAAATAGAGAAAAACCCAATCGTAATTATTTTTTAGAAGCTCAACGAGTTGCTTAAATTGAAGCGATTGGATGATTTCTGTCCCAAAAGGGGTGAATCCGCCAGAAAGGATGTAGTCAAATCCCTTGCCTTTTCGGATTGGGAGTTCGCCAATTTCACTTTTCCACACTTGGAGTATCCCTGGAGCGTCCTCTTTTCGGAATTTTGAGTGAAAATCGCAGCGGACAATAATCGATTTAGCGTGGCGGCGGGCTAGATTTTCTCCGAGAGCATAGGAGTAATCGGGTCCCTGGCCGCCGATGAGGCCAATCACCTTCCCTCCTTCAGAAAAGAGAGCGATATTGCGCAGTAGATCGAGATCAGGTCCCGATGGAGTATCCACTGCGGGGCCATCGCAAAATCCGCTGACTGGGCCGAGGACTGGCAAGCGGAGCGCCCTGAGCTTCTCCAGCGTTGTGGGAAATCCTCTATAAAACTGCCGGATGAGCGCAAAAGAAAAGATTAAAAAGGGGAAAATAAACGCGCCCAAGTAGGTCATGGTATAAAGCCGCGGGGGCTGGGGCGAGCCCGGAGTGAGGGCTGGATCTAACGGTTTTGACTGGACATGGTGCAGATGATTCGAAATGGTCTTCGATTCAACCACTTCTGTGACCGTTTCCATCACTTTGTTTACCATTGCAGTTTTAATATTGAGCCATTTCTCAAAACGCCATTTTTCAGGGAGGATCTTTGCCAATGAGGTGCGGATTGCTTCCATCTTATTTTCAAGGAGCTCTTTTTCTAAGAGAAGCGCCTGGCGCCGTTCTTTGACTGCGTCGGCCGCCTGCTCATGCAGAACAGAAATTTGTCTATTGATACAATCTAAACTCACCTTCTGGAGTCCCGCCATTTTCTGCCGAATGAGCTCCGCATTAAGCTCTTCAACTTGGTAGAGCTGGTCGAGATGCTCTAAGAGGACTTTACGATGCAGCGAGATCTCCTCTTTCCAACGCTCTCCCTCTTTTGCGCTATGGTGCTTCTCATCTTTGAGCTGCAGGCCGATTGAGCTTGCGTCATTGATGATCTTTTGGCAGAGAGGATCATGCAAGACAGAACTCAAAGAGGCTAAATCAAAATGGGGATTTGGGATCTCCTTTTTAAACTGCCCAAAATGGCGCATAGCGGCCTCGGCCGCGTCCAATTTCCGATTGTATTCTAGAAATAATCCACGGGCGGAGGCGAGATCGATCCCTTCGAGTTCAGAGGGTGTGTTATTGCCGTAAAAAAACCGCTCTTGAACCATTTTTTCCCGCATTGAAAGAATCCGGGAATAGTTTTCTAAATACTCGGCCAAATCTTCCCGCTCTTCAGGATCAGTTAGAGCTTTTGCCCACTGGCAGAGCCCTTCATTGAAATCAAAGGAGGAGATTTCGGCGCCAAGATCAACCTCTTGCATCAGGGTCTCAACTGCGAAACGTTGGTTCCGAATCTCTTTCAACTCGTCTCTCCGGGCCTGCATAGAGACGCCCGTTACTTGGCAAAGAGAGAGTTCTATGAGATCTCTTTGCTGCTTGAGACTCTGGATTTCTCTCGTAATTTGGTTGAAGCCGTTGGAAAAGGGGCCCTCGTCGCTAATCGCAACAACATTTCCCTCTTGGGCAATTTGATTGAGCCGGCTTAATTCAACATCGATCGACAGAACTTTGGCGTGCATCTGCTGATGGGGGATAAGAAGGCTTTGGCTCTCTTGATCAAGTCCAAGAAATCCGTTTTCTTCCAAATTGCGGCTTATATAGGCAGTGTGCTCATCAAAAAGGTTCTCCATTTTGCCAAAGATCTGCTCTTGCTTCCCTTCTAAATAGACAAGCTGCTCTTTGGCTATATGATCGTGTTCCCGTTTCAAATAGGCTTGGTATTGCCGCATGAGCTCATTGACAAGCGCGGCAGCAAGATGGCGGTCTCGATGAGCAATCGATATGTTGATTAAAGCGGCGTTATCTTTCTCACTTTTAATATTGATTTGGCTGCGGAGCCCACCTGCGGCAGAGACCCAATTATTGACGCAGAATGGGTAATAGGAGCCGTTTTTCATCTTCTTTGGCGTTTTCTTGAGCGTAAACTGAATGTCCTGGAATGAAACTGGCGATCCTATTTTCCCCTTCACTAATTCTTCTCGTTTCTTCTCATCAAATACAGTGAACTCTTTCCCTTCTGAAAATAGAATGTAAAATGGGATGCTCGCGTCCCCATTATAACGGACATCTTCGAAAACAAATGGGTCGGGATCTTTAAGAACCAACCCTTTTTCCGCCCTCCATGTTTCTTTATAGCGGCGGAGCAGTTTCGCAATCTTCCATTCGGAGCGGGAGGAGGTGATTTGCATCCCCATCTTTTCAACCAGCGGCCGGAGCACCTGAAACGATTTCATAAAAGAGGTCGCTTGAGGCTGATTCGGAGCCGCAATTCCCCCTAAAAGTTCTTTAAAGAGGCTCTCCGAACTGCTCCGTTCAACACCCTCTTTAAAGCTTGCTTCCGCTTTGTATTTTACATTCCCGTTTCCAAAATAGAGAAACGTAGCCATCCCGCCGATGATGGCCCACTTAACGAGTCTTTTCCACATCGAGATGTAAAGCTGCTTTACATCATTAAAAGAGACAAGCCGTTCTTCGGGATCAAGCGTCGGTTTTTCGATCAAGGGACAACGACTCCCCAACCCGAACAGCTCTTAAACATGATGTCGAATCCTGTGAAGCTGGGTAGAAGCTGAGAGATAAAACGGTTCCACTCGGTGATTGGTTTTGCGGCAACATAAACGATATCGCCAGGCATGAGAAGCAGGCTGTCATTCGGAAGATGGATCACGTGCTCCCAGCTAACCGTATAGATTTTGGGCCGGGAGATGCTTCCCCGAATGATTTGAATATACGATTTGTCGCCTGTATAGGGAATTCCTCCCGATTCGGCAAGAGCCTGCCTAAGAGACATATACCCATTGGGAAGAGCAATCGCCCTCTCCCTGCCCACCTCGCCCATCACCATCAAGGAAGCGGCAGCAGGTTCTGCAATATAGATTTTATCGCCCCCTTGCATGACGATATTTTGACTCATATCCCCCTCTTTAATCAGCTTCCTCAAGTCGACCGGGAGCATTCTGTTATCGCGAAGGATGTAGCTTTTGAAGAGATTGGCCTCAGTCGGAATCCTCGCTTTTGAAAGGAGATCGTAAAGTCTAATTTTCCCATCGACTGGTACGCTTGATAGGCCAGTGAGCCCCATCAATTCAACTTTTCTTGCAATCCGTTCTTTATAGGTAACGAAAACCTCAGTGTCTTTGATCTGCTCTTGGTAGTGGTCTTCGATTTTTTGACGAGCCTCTTCCAAGGTGAGGCCAGCTACAAAAAGGGGGGGAGAATCGGGTAGCCGAATCTGCCCATTCACTACGCGGTAGCCGATTGAATTTCCGATCGACTGAACGGCTTGAACGATATCGGCGCGCTTCGGGTGGTAGAGGGAGATCTGCAAAACGTCATCCTCATGGATCCGGTCCTGGTATTCCTCAAGGAATTCCTCGTCTAATTCATCCGAGCATACCCCTTCCATTTCGAGGATAGAGAACTTCCCTTCCCTGATCTTGTAGGAGTCGAGGACGAATTCGTCCGCGCCAAATAAATCTTTGCCCATGTACGGGCCGCTGCAGCTGGCTGCCAAAGTCGCTAGAATGGTGAGAATGATCCTTGTCATAAAGAATTCGGGCCTTTAAGATAAAGGGAAGTCCATTTGTATAGCATAAGATATTTTATGAGACCATCAAATTTATGAAGCGGATTCTCATTACCGGCGCTGCAGGGTTCATTGGCTTCCACTTGGCCAAATCGTTGAAAAAACGGGGCGAATTCTGTATTGGGCTAGACAATTTCAATACCTATTACGATCCTCAACTGAAAACGGACCGGGCGGCTATTTTACAAAAGCTCGGAATTGAGATGGTCCATGCAGACATTTGCGATAGGGACAAGATCAAACTCATCCTCCTTAAGCACGGGATCACTCACATAGTCCACCTCGCAGCCCAAGCGGGTGTGCGCCATTCGCTCTCCCATCCGGACGACTACGTGGCCTCGAACCTCCAAGGATTTGTCTCGATCCTCGAAAATGTCCGCCTATTCCCGTCGATCAAACTGGTCTACGCCTCCTCCTCCTCTGTATATGGCCTCAATAAAAAGATCCCATTCAGCGTAGATGACAAAACCGATCAGCCGACCAATCTCTATGGCGCGACCAAGAAAGCGAATGAAGTGATCGCCCACGCCTACCATCACCTGTACGGCCTATCGGTCACAGCGCTCCGCTACTTCACAGCCTACGGCCCATGGGGACGTCCCGATATGGCCTACTACCGATTTACCCGCCAAATTTGCGACGGTCAACCGATCCAAGTTTTCAATCATGGGGAAATGAAGAGGGACTTCACCTACATTGATGATATTGTGCAAGGGACGATGGCTGCCATCGACCTCGGAGCAAGTTATGAGATCTTTAATCTAGGCAACAACCGCCCGATCGCCCTTCTCTATCTGATTCAATTATTGGAAGAGGCTCTTGGGAAAACCGCGATCAAACAGATGCTTCCGATGCAGGCGGGAGAGGTGACAGAGACCTTTGCCGACATTGAGAAAAGCCAGCAGCTCCTCAATTTCCGCCCGGCCGTTTCCCTTGAAGAAGGGATACTTCAGTTCATCGAGTGGTTCAAACAATATCACGGCCTGTCATCAAAGCTCGAAATGCAGCTGGCATAAATTCGATCAGATCAGAGGCAATCAGCGAGTACGAAGTTTTCTCCTCTACCGCCATTTCACCCGCAATCGCATGAAGAGCCACCCCTAAAATCGCAGCCTCATAGGGAGGAGTCTTTTGAGCCAAGAGAGCGGCTATCACACCCGTTAATACATCCCCCGTTCCAGCAGTTGCCATACCCGGATCGCCTCGCGGGACTATCATCGGCTTGTGTTTTGGGCCGAAAATGAAAGTCGGCGCCCCCTTAAGAACTACATAGAGGCTTTTCCTGCTGCAAAACTTCATGATCTTAGCAAAAAGTTCCTCATCGCCAGGCGCCTGTTTTAATCCGAGAAGTCTTAGCACCTCTCCTCTATGGGGAGTCAAAATCGCATCTTTAGGATAAGTTAGTCCGGCCTGGAGAGCATCTGCATCGATGACGCACGACTGCTTGATCTCTTTCAGATGCTTCTTTAGCCAATCATTCGCAGATCCAAGGCCAGGACCCACAAAAACGGCCTGCGCTTTTTTGAGCGCCTCTTTCCAACACTTGGGGTCCCACTTATTGAGGATCAATTCGAGCGGCGCCGGCCCGATCTCTTCTAGATGATAAATCCGGACAATCCCTGCTCCCGACCTCAATGCAGCAAGACCTGTCAGCTTGGCAGCTCCCGGAAATACTTTAGAGCCGCCATAGCCAACTACATACCCTGCCTGATATTTGTGCCGTACCCGTGCAATCGGGGGCAATTCCAGCTGTTTTGGCATATAGGCGATCGCCTCAGCCGCAGCTACCGCTTCTTTAGGCAGACCAAAATCGGCGATCCGCAGCTTCCCAACAAAATTCCAGCCCTGATGGATGAAAAATCCAATTTTCGCCATCCCTAAAGCCACCGTTTCGGTAGCCCTAATGGCCACTCCCGCCTCACCCGTGGTCCCGTTCAATCCAGACGGGATGTCTATGGCGATAATTGGCAAGCCAGACCCATTGGCAAGCTCAATGACCGCAGCCATCTTCTTTTCCACCTTGCCCTTAAACCCCGTGCCCAAAAGGCCATCGATGATGAGCCCCTCGATTTTCGCTTCGAACTTGCCCCGCTTTTTTCTAAATCTATCTCGGAACTTTTGATTGAGAGGGCTGACATCGTCATACAACGGATAGGCGTGGACTTGGTATCCTTCATCAATGAGCCCTATTCCTGCAGCATAGGCGTCTCCGCCATTATTTCCTTTGCCGACTAGAAGTGTGATTTGTTTAGGAAGCTGATGCCATTCGACGTAGCGCATCGCAGCTTCAGCAACCTTGCGGCCGGCTTCTGCCATGTACCGTTCGTGATCGCCCCCTTTTTCAATACGGGCCATCTCTTGCGCCGAAACTACTTTATGTCCTTCCATCATAACCTTCGTATATAGAAAGGTAGACATAAAGAAAAGAGTTAGCTAGTTATGAGTTATGCGTATAGAACTGATCCATCCACTGCTGGTTCACTTCCCCATAGCCCTATTGACAATCGGCACGTTTCTGAGAATACTCGCTGTATTTTTCAGAGAACGCCTCCTGTTCACATCTTGGGTAGTCTTAGGACTTGGAGTCTGTTTTGCTTGGTTGACCATACTGGCCGGAGAACTAGCAGCCGATGTCGTTGAAAAGCATCTCTGCAATCAGTCTAATCTCGAATTTCACTCCACCTATGCCTACAACGCAGCCTTTCTTTTTACAGCAACGGTCCTTTTAGATTGGGTCAATGGCCTTTGGTACGAGAAAAGATCCCTTTTCAACATCTGCACATTCATCTTTTTGGTATGCGCAGCTCTACTCGGGTACGTGGGCTACCTCGGAGGAGATCTAGTCTATGAGCAAGGCGCAGCAGTTGAGAAGTGCTGCAAATCAAGAAGCTGATCCAATAATACACAAAACACTTACGGTTAGTCGATTATGAATTCAAATTGACCGCCATTTGTACAAATGGTACAATTGAAGCAGAATAGAGGGATCAATTATGTCTACGGAGTTTTCGTTTTCCGATGCGAGAAGCCATTTAACCGATATTGCCAATGATGTCGCGTTCAAAGGATCGCGAGCAGTTATTACCAGGAAAGGGAAGAAACTTTTCGCGATTGTTTCAATTGAAGATCTGGAAACACTCGAAGCCATAGAGGATAGGATCGATCTAGATGATGCGAGAAAGGCTCTTGCCGACTCTAGCAAAAATGGAACTATCTCTTGGAAATCAATCAAACGAAAACTTGATCTGTGATATACGAGATAGAATTTACCAAAGCGGCAGAGAAACAACTTGCCGATATTCCGCGCACTGAACTGAAGAAACTTGCTAAGCGCATCGAGAAGCTGGCCATAGATCCATTCCCGCAAGGCCATGAAAAGATGAAAGGGCATGAGGAGCTTCATCGCATTAGGCAGGGCGACTATCGAATTCTCTATACAGTCTTTGAGAAAAAATTGCTTATTCTCATCGTGAAGATAGGGCATCGCCGGGAAGTTTATCGCTAGTGATACAATCCACTTTCCGATCGTCGATTTTAGACGCTTTAACGCAGAAATTATTCCAAGAATTTTTGTTAAGGAGCACTGGAGCTTTCGAATATCTGGTATTCTTCGACAACTTTGCCCTGAATCAAATGCTCTTGGAGGATCCTCTCGAGAACTTCGGGCGTGCAAGAGTGGTACCAAATGCCATCCGGATAGACAACGGCAACAGGGCCCATCGTGCAAACGCGGAGGCAATTTGCTTTGGTCCGCCAAAGATGGACGTGCCCTTGCAGATTGATCTCCTCAACACGCCGTTTTAAATAATCCCACGAGGCAAGGCCCGCTTCGCGCGAACAGCACTTAGCAGATGCCTGATCTGCACAGAGAAATATATGCCGCCCCGTTTGTCCAATTTTCAGCTTTTGAGCTGCTTGTTCTAATGAAGTCATTTTATAGGTGCTCTTCTTTGATCGCTCTTTGCAAGAGTGCCTTTACAGCTTCTCTTGGATCCAGCCCGCCGTAGATAATCTGGTAGGTCACTTCGGTGATTGGCGCCGGGATATGATGCTTATGGCTTAACTCGCGCGCAGAAACGCATGTGTAGATCCCCTCGACAGCCATCCCAATTTTTTGACGAGCCCCTTCAGGAGAAAGCCCTTCAGCAACAAGCCTTCCAAACCGGTAATTGCGGCTGTGGCGAGACATGCAGGTGACGCAAAGATCTCCCATGCCGGAAAGGCCATTGAGCGTTTCGGGCCTGCAATTTTTGACCACGCAAAGCTTGCGGATTTCGTGGAGGCCGCGAGTCATAAGGGCCGCTTTCGTGTTGTCTCCGCAGCCAAGTCCATCGGCAATCCCGCAGGCAATGGCAATGATGTTTTTCATCGCGCCGCCAAAGCATACGCCGAGTACATCGCCATTCGGGTAAATGCGGAATGTGGGCGTTGTGAAAAGCTCGTGGATCATTTTCATCACATTCGGATCGTAGGCGGAGCAAACAACAGATGTAGGGAGATTCATAATGATGTCTTCAGCGTGGCTTGGGCCGCTTAACACGCCGACAAGCGGGCTTTCTTCAACGCCCTGTACTGAAGAGACCACTTCGGGCAATAGGAGGCCGGTTCCCTGCTCAATTCCCTTTGATGTGAGGATGACCGGAACGTGGATGGGACCCAATTTTTCAAACACAGGCCGAATGCCGGAAGAGGTGACGCTCTCGATGATCGCCTCAGCGCCATGAACCGCTTTTTTTATATCGCTTGTGAACTCTATGCTTTGAGGCGCCTCGATCCCTTGCAGCTTGGGGTGGACCCGCGTCTTTTGGAGCTGTTCTGCAAACGCCGGATCGCGCGCCCAAATGGTGACTTTATGACCATTATTGGCGAGAATCGTTGCGAGGGCAAATCCCCATGTTCCTGCTCCGAGATAACCTATTTTCATACCTTAACCCTCAATGAATTTTGCACCATTTCGATGCTTTCAGGACCCTTTATGGGAGCGTAATGCGTTTCCCTGCGAACGCAAAGAGACTTCACTTTCTTCGCGTGAGGAAAAACATCGAAAATAAACTCTTCCCCCTTCCAAACCTGCAAGCCATCCATCGTCTTCCGAACCCAATGGATAGGCAATTTAACTTCGCCCATTCGAGAAAAAAACGGAAGGGTAAATGCAAGCTGGCCGCTATAGGCGTACTTATATTCTTTCCGGGGATCGAGATCTGTGTATTCAACAATCTGAATCCGCTCTCCGTTCTCCACCAATACTCCCATCGTACGGTCGCTAGGCGCCCTTTCGATACACTGCACAGCCACATCGGCATTCTGCAGGAGAAGAGTTGCGATCAGCGCCGGGTCAAATGGGTTGCAGAGCGGGTTATCGATGTAATTCACTGTGACAAGATCAATCCCCCGTTTGGCAAACTGCTCAGCTAATCCCGACTTAACAAAAGAACGGAAGACACTCCCGTTTCCATTTGGGCTCAGCATGTCTAAGGGACGCTTTTCTTCATCTAAAACCGGGCCCATTTCCTGCTGAAAAAAATGGACATCCAATCCAAAATTGCCATTGTCTCTAAAGTAGGAAACAGTCTCTTCGTGATTGAGGGGCGATGTCATGATCGCCAAAGGCAAATGGTTCGGAATTTTATCGCAAATCCACTTAAACAGAGTCTTGCCGCCAATCGGGAAAAGCCCTTTTGGCCCCTGATATCCCAGCCGAGTTCCTTGGCCGCCTGCGAGAAGAATCGCCGCACAATTTTTCAATCCCAATAATTCGCCGATCACCGCATCCACCGAAACAGTGGAGAGATCCCGTTTTTCGCTTATAAGCGGAGAGTGGACAAGCTTCAGATTCGGCGAGGCGACATTCTGCTTCAAGATGCCATGATTTGGATCGGCCCAAAGGGTCGTCAGCCGAATGGGAAACGACTCATCGAGATAATAGACCATTGAGGATACGCCCGAATCGGGAAGAACGAGGGCATAGACCCGATTTTTAATGATGGATAAGAGTTCTAAAAGAGTCGTTTTCCCACGGAGGTCGGTAATATTTGCATTTTTGAACTTTGGTTCATCTCCAAAGCCAAAAAGGAGAACATTTACCCCCATCTTCTCGAGCCTATCAAAGAGTTCCTGCCACTTATCAAGCGGCCAGTTACGCCAAAGGCCGTAATTCGTCTCGGCAGAGACCTGCACGCCAACGTACATGCCAGACAGGTTGAATTTCTCATGAAGGGGATCGTGCAAGTTGTCCCACTTGATCTTTGGAACTACTTTTCCCCGCTGCCATCTCACCCAATCGGTGGGACTTGGCTTCTCAATCACAAGATCGAACTGTTTTTTTAAAGACTCCTCGATCTTTGCTGGGGAGCCCCGCTTCCAATCGGGCGCGATGATCGTCTTCACTCCCTCCAGCATCGAAAACCCATCCCGCAAATTTTCGCGTGTGATGAAGGTGATCTCCGCGCCGGGAACAAGCTCCCGAATACGCTGCACCATCGCATAGAGTCCCAAAGCGATATCGCCAAGGCCCCGGTTCCATCCGAGCAAGATCTTCTTTCCGCCCTTCCTCGCAGTCCGCTTCAGCATCCAGTCAAACTTATTAGGCAAAAATATACGGGCAAGAGTTCTAAACATGAGTCGCAACTTTTTCTTTTAACCAAGCATTATACCAGATGAATCAATCCTGTGGCAAATATAGTGCGGAATTTTTTAAAAATTCGAGAACCAGCAGGTTCGGCTGCTCAGAGGCATCACTTCAAAGCGCTCGATCGGCTGATAGATTTGCCGATCGCTGATTCCGCAGGGGCGTTCATTTCTCTCTTTCAATTGATAAAGCGGTAAATTAAATACAATACTCGCCTGCCAAATCGTCTCAAAAAGGCTGTCGTACCTCCAGCTCAAATCCAATGCAAAATAATCCTTATACTGAGGCCGAAGACGAACTTCCCCTCCCATAACTCCACCCTGACACCTGTCTCTAGCAAGGAAATAGGGACCAGCCGCGCCATATAAAGAGAAATCGCATCTATCTATAAAGAGAAATCCGATTTCGCCATTGAAACTATAAGAGACAGATTCTATGTCTCGCTTGACCGCATAGTAATCCCCATCATAATCATCAAAGACGCAAGTATGGATATGCCTTCTCTTTCCGAAAGGGGCATAGGCGTTCGCCCGAAAATCCCATCTGCTGCCTAAGACTTCAATTCCTAGACCGACCTGTTGATAGTAGCCGATGCAACCTTGCCGGTAATCGTAATACGCATTGAATCCGAACATCTCGCAAACACAAGAACTGCAATACGGGATGCTTCTGCCCCCGATTCCTATATTTGCCGCGTAGGTATTGTTATCGAAACGATGCCCCCTCAGATCAATAAGAGGCATGATGGAGCCTTGCCGATAATCGGGAGCTAGGAACATTTCATAGGTCGTATAATTTGTTGCAAAAGGGACACACTCTTCTTCCTGATCTCCGACGACATGACGAACTGTGATCCGTTTCGGCCAAGGAAATGAACTGCAGCAATATCCCTTGGGCTCACAGCAATCTTCGATCACTGTTTCTTGCACGGGTGTACAAATCTGATTTTTGACAACAGGCGGCGGCAACACTTGGACGGGAGGCTGAAATTGAATTGGAGGCTGTGGAGCTATTTCAATAGCAGGCGTTTGATTTTGATAGGTGATAACAGGAGATGGAAATATGGGTTCTCGATTCGCATATCTCGAAACAGGTTCATACGTAGTTTTGAGAGGAGGAATAGAGGCTAACCGTCCTTCGCCTTTACAACCAGATTCTGCGAAAAGAAAATATTCTTTTGAATCATTATTACAACCGATTTTCAGAAAAAGTGAGCTCGAATCCAAATTTCCAAACGAAAATTTGGCCATAATTAAGATCGCAAGAATGATAAAAATCGATCCAACTCTTCTCAAAGAAACTCAACTGCCCTTTTTTTTTCTTCTACAGATAAAAAGGGAATGAGTAAAGAAATTAGAAATTGTGTTTTAGATATGTTCGCGAAGCTTTGCTAAAATAAGACTAATTGCTACCTCATTGCGGCCTCCTTCGGGGATGATCACATCGGCATACTTTTTACTCGGCTCCACAAATGTTTCATGCATCGGTTTTACAGTAGTTAGGTATTGCTCTTTTACACTCTTGAAATCGCGGCCCCGCTCATTCATGTCCCTCTCTATGCGGCGAAGAACGCGCACATCATCATCCGTATCAACAAAGATTTTGATGTCAAAAAGATCTCTCACTTCAGGAACTGCGAGCAGCAGAATCCCTTCCACTAAAATAATCTGAGCAGGCTCAATCCATTTTGTATTCTCATCTCTAGCATGGAGCCGAAAACTGTAAATGGGCTGCTCTATCGGGTGGCCATTTTTCAAATCAAGAAGATGTTTTCTAAGTAGAGAAAACTCAAGAGAACTAGGGTGATCGAAGTTCGTTTTTGCCCGCTCTTCAAATGGCAAATGGGGAAGGTCTTTGTAGTAAGCGTCCTGGCTGATTAATACAGACTCAGGAAATGCCTCGTGAATTCTCTCTGCAAGGGTTGTCTTTCCAGATCCTGTTCCTCCAGCTATTGCGACTAAAATGATCGAATTCGCGAAAGCCGATAAAGTTAAGCAACAAAAAAACAAAAGCGTTCTAGCCATAACTTCCCAAAAATCAAATAATTTTAAGCACCCTCTCAACAACTTCATCAACGCCAATCTGTTTCATGCACGGAAAATCGATTGGACAAACACGTTTAAAGCAAGGAGAGCATTTCACACGCTTGTTGATCACGCTCTCTTTTTGCCCATAAGGGCCAGTAAGTTCATCGTCTGTTGAACCGAAGAGCGCAACAAGCGGCACGCCGAAAGCCGATCCGATGTGCATCGGCCCGCTGTCGTTCGTCACCAAGATATCAAGATCTTTGATAATGCAGGCAAGCTCTCGCAAACTCGTCACTCCTGCAAGATCAATCGCTCTTTCAGGCAGTCCCCGGCTGATCTCTTTCACCATATTCGCCGTCGTAGCATCGCCGAAAAACACCACGTAGGCATCAGTCTCAAGGAGAAGCCTCATAGCGAGCGCGCGAAATCTTTCCGGAGGCCAGCATTTCGCCGAACCGTAGGCAGCTCCCGGGTTGATCCCGATCAGTTTTTTGCCTTTGATGTATCCCCGCTGATAGAGGAGCTCTTTTGATTCTTCCACTTCCTTTTCGCTAGCAAAAAGGCGGGGCGCTGTTTGTGAGATCGGAATGCCAAGAGGCTCTAAAATCCTTTTGTAGGTAATGACCTCATGCTCTTTTTCTTTCGGAAACTGGAGCGGATCGGTGAGCAATAGCCTTCTAAAATGGGCTGAATAGCCAATGCGCCGCTCCACTTTTCCTTGCCAAAACCACCAGGCGGAAGAGAACGAATTGGTCATCAGAACGCCCGCATCGTATTTGCCAGCTGCGATCTTCGCGATGATGTCGCGCAAATCCTGCCGTCTTACAAAATCGTTCGATGGCTTAGTGAAACAAAAGAGCTCATCTATCGACTCATCGCTCTTTAAAAGATCGCAAAGAGGCGTCCGGCACATAGCCGTGATCTTGGCCTTCGGGAACGCCTTTCGCAAATCGGTAAGAACAGGGGTCGCCATAACCAGATCGCCGATCCAGTTTGGCATTCTAACAAGTATATTTTGTGGGTCAGCCATACAATTTTTTCTTTTGATGATGTATCATATCAGATAAAACAGTCCTATGGCAAATAAACAACCTATTCTCGGCATCGACCCTGGCACGCTGATCACCGGATATGGAGTGATCGACGCCGATCAGCAGCCCCTCGATTTTGGCTGTATTCGCCCCCCAGCAAAACTGATCCTTGCCGAGCGCTACAAGATTATCTTCGACAGCATCGAGGCGCTTATTGAAAAGTTCCAGCCAGTGGCAATAGCGGTTGAATCCCAATTCGTCCTCAAAAATGTCCAAAGCGCCATCAAACTCGGCATGGCCAAAGGGATGGTTTACTTAGCCGCCGCGCGCAAATCGATTCCCGTCTATGAATTTGCCCCCAAGCAAGCAAAACTTGCCGTAGTGGGCCATGGAGGAGCGAGCAAACTCCAAGTTCAGAAAATGATTCAGGCGCTCTTGCGCCTCCCAAACATCCCCCAACCCGAAGACGCCGCCGATGCCCTTGCACTGGCCATCTGCTGCGCCCACCACATGAGGTCATTATGTACGAGTCGATCAAAGGCACCCTAGTCGATAAAACACCCCAAAAGGCGGTCATTGAAATCAACGGCATTGGCTACCGCCTTGCGATCCCCCTCAGCACATACACACGCCTTCCAGACCTTGGGAAAACACTCCAGCTCTTCCTCTCGCAAGTTGTCCGCGAAGACTCAAATACTCTCTATGCGTTTCTCTTAAAAGAAGAGCGGGACCTATTTGAAACACTCATCACGCTCTCTGGAATCGGCCCCAAGTCAGGTCTTGCCATCATCGGCCACCTGGAGATCGGCGCCTTTCAACGCGCGATTGCCTCGGCAGATGTCCGCCTCCTCAGCAAAATTCCCGGGATCGGCAAAAAAACTTCAGAAAAACTCGTCATCGAGATGCGCGACAAATTCAAAGGCGTGAAAGGAAAAGCCCTTCCGCTCACTGCAGTGGATGGAATTGTAGGCGATGCGATGAACGCGCTCCTCAATCTCGGCTATAATCCGATTGAGGCGCAAAAAGCCGTTCAAGCCGTAATGGAAGATAAGAAGGACGAATCGGATCTGGGGAAAATCATCACCGCCGCCCTTCAAAAAATGTGAGAGACTATCGCGCTTGCTCTGCAGCCTGTTCATATGCATCCAAAACCAATTGGATGCGTCCATGATTGTCGCCGCGCACAGCCGCTGCGATATCAATATCGATGATCCCATGCTCAAGAAGGCTATTCAACTCGTCGGGAGCGTGTCTCATATCCCGAGCATTAGTAGAAGTTGCGAGGAATAGGAGCGCTTTATGCTTGAGGCCATTTGGCCCCTCTATAGGAACCAGGTGATGCTGCTTCACATCTGCCCAGTTAAACGTTTTCCTTATTTCGCTAAAGCTCATGTGGGGAGTGGAAACGAGCAGCCTATGCAGCTCTGCAGGATTTTCGAAATCGTGTAGTTGGTTTCGCAACTCGGCGATTTTTTTAGCTACAGCTATCAGAACAACCCCAGTAACGAGGTGCCAAATAGAAGTACTACTTGTTAGAACGGCTGCGAAAACAACTACACCGCTCACTCTTGCTAAAACTTCAAAAATATAACTTACGGCCCGCCAGACTTTAATAGACAAGGAATTGGTGGGTCTTGCCGCCTCCGGCTGTGGTGCAACTGCTCCAATTGCTGGTTGTTGTTGTACGCCCGCTACTACTGCCATAAAAACTCCTTAGATTGAAAGAAAATGTAAACACTATCTCTCCTTTTTAAGCTTTATGTCAAGATTCTGACCGCTCTCGATCGATTGACCCTGTGGAATTTCAATCATGAAAAAATCGCATTCGCCGATGGGATAGATGGGAAGAGGAGATCCTGGCTCAGTTGAGAGTTCCGGATGGGTCCATCGTAAGATGAGGGCATTCATCAGATTCTCTCCAGTCACGACAAAAATGGTTTTCCCACTATCTAGATCGATAACGGTTTGCAAATCTCTAAAAGCCCTCTCTGAAGCATCGAAATAACTTTCTCCCGACGCCACCTTTGGAGTGACAAACTTCTCACTCGCGGGAAGATCTTTCCATTTTTGATAAGCGTCCTGGTAAGTCTGGTCTTTGATCTTCCCCTCCCAATCGCCCATTCCCACTTCGAAAAGTCCCTCTAGTGTTCCGCCCAAAACAATCCGATCATTTTGCATCAATGCAGCGGTCTCTTCTGCCCTCGCAGCAGGAGGAGTGTAGATCACAGCATCTTGGATTTCCGAAGAGAGCCATTCTCCAAATTGCTTTGCCTGCTCGATACCCCGTTCAGTTAATGGAACCTCGGGGCTTTTCCCTGAAGTGTGCTTAATGCCATCTCCATTCGTAGCGCTGAATTCGCTTTCGCCGTTCCGAACAAAATAAATCCGAGTGACCTCTGGAGTCGAAGGGGGCAAGGCGGTTATGGTTTCACCAATGCACATGAGAGCAAATAAAAATTTTACAAACATAAGAGACCCTCCTAAATTTAGGAAAATCATACCCGATTTCGGCTTTCAAAAGATATAGCGCGGGTGGTATCCTGTCCCCACTATGAACCACGATACAATTGCCGCCATTGCCACTGCGCCAGGAGTTGGAGCGATCGCTGTTATCCGCATCTCCGGAAGCAAAGCATTTGAAGTGGCTGAGAAGATCTTTTCCCGATCCATTCAAAATTTTAAGACTCACACAGCCCACTACGGAAATATTTTAAAAGCGAACGGGGACATCCTCGACAGCGTCCTCCTCCTCGTCATGAAAGGGCCTAATTCCTATACAGGCGAAGACTCTGTGGAGATCTCGTGCCACGGGGGCCAGCTCGTAACACGCCGCGTTCTGGAGAGGATCTATGAGGAAGGGGCCCGGCCAGCCCAGCCCGGCGAATTCTCTCTCAGAGCCTTTCTCAACGGGAAACTCGATCTAGCCCAGGCCGAAGCGGTTCAAGAGCTCATCGCCGCCAAGAGCGAACTCGCCCTCGAAAACGCCGAAAAGCAGCTAGAGGGGGCGCTCTCAGATAAAATCAGCGCCTTTCAAAAAGAACTTACCGATATTGCAGCCATTCTTGAAGCGTGGGTCGACTTCCCTGAAGACGGGCTTGAATTCACCTCGATGGAAGAAATTCTCGCGACGCTCGTCACGATTTGCTCTCGCATGAAAAAGCTCCAAGCGACTTTCCATGATGGGAAAGCCCTTCACGAAGGACTCTCTCTTTGCCTACTCGGCTCTCCCAATGTGGGCAAATCCTCTCTGATGAACGCCCTACTTGGGAAAGAACGGGCCATTGTCACCGAGATCCCCGGCACTACACGCGATCTCCTAGAAGAGGATTTACGCCTTGGCTCACTTCACTTTAAACTCATCGACACAGCCGGCATCCGCGATACAGAAGAAGTGATTGAAAAAGAGGGAATCCGCCGCTCGCAAACCGCCATGAAGCAAGCGGATCTCATCTTGCTCCTCCTCGACGCAAGCCGGCCTCTCAATGAACAGGATCAACAACTTCTGCAAGCCGCGCCGAAAGAAAAAACCCTTGTTGTCTGGAACAAAATTGATCTCGGAAGACCCTCTCTCGACATCGACGCAGTACAAATCTCTGCACGGGAAAAAATCGGTCTCGACGAATTGAAACAAGCGATCGATCGGATTATTTGGAAAGAAGGCCCCCCATCTAAAGAAGAGGTCCTCATCACAAAACTCCGCCACCATCAGGCCCTCGCAAACTCCCTCTCCACATGCGAAGCTGTAATTGCCGGCTTAAAATCGGGGATCTCCGCTGAGTTCGTTGCCTCCGACATGCGGGCCACCCTCAATGAGCTCGGCACGATCATCGGAACGAACGTGACAGAGGATATCCTCTCTGCGATCTTCTCTAAATTTTGTCTTGGGAAATAACTACCGGGCTTCTTTGAGGCGCCAAAAGGCTCCTTCGCTCTCGATCGTCAATTGATTCTCCGCTGCGAATCTCTCAACAGCTACTTGAACGGAAGGCCAAGGCCAATCATCGCCGCATAAAATGCCATGTCCCTTCACATGTGGATACCAAATAGCGAGGTCTTGATATACAGCCTCCGTTTCATGGCTGGCATCGATATAAATGAGATCTGGAACAACGTTCGACAGAACCTTTTCCGCCTCAACGCTTGCCATTCGAATGGGGATGATTTTGTGCGTGAGCTTTTTATGAATCACATTGGATAAAAACTGATCGTAAAGGCTAGCGAGTTTGTCTCCTCCCTGATGCTCCACAGATCCGAGCCAATGGTCAACTGCATAAACCTTCCCATCTTTAGGAACATATTTAGCAATATGCCGCGTGGAAGCTCCAAGCCAAGAGCCGACTTCTATAACGACCTTCACATCGTTTTCGCAAATGAGCTGCTTCATCGGCTTCTTGTTTCCGTACCAGCCCTGCGGATCAAACGGGAGAACTTTGTCCAATTTGCAATAAGGCTCGGGAAGAGTCGTCGTCGATTTAGAACACCCAAAAAGGGACATTAAAACGAAAAGAGAAAAAAATCGGATCATGTCAGTTCTCACTTTTTATGAAGCATTCTGATATATTTATCTGATTTTGGGCAACAGACCACTATGCAAAAGAAAGATTGGATCAAACAAATCATGGATATTCTCGATGAGCTATTCCCTCATCCCGAAATCCCGCTGAAGCACGAAGACCCTTATACCCTCCTTATCGCCGTCCTCCTTTCCGCTCAATGCACAGACGCGAGGGTCAATATCGTCACCCCCAAATTATTTGCCAAAGCAGACTCGCCGCAAAAAATGATCACACTCACACCCAAAGAGATCGAAGAGATCGTTCGCCCTTGCGGCCTTGCCCCCACGAAATCGCGCGCTATTTGGAACTTGTCCAAGCAAATCATCGAAGAGCATCACGGGAAAGTCCCCAATACCTTTGAATCCCTGGAAGAGCTTCCCGGCGTCGGGCATAAAACCGCCTCGGTCGTCATGGCCCAAGCCTTCGATGAACCTGCGTTCCCAGTCGACACCCACATCCACCGCTGCGCACAGAGGTGGGGGCTTTCCAAAGCCAAAACAGTTAAAGTCACCGAACGGGATCTCAAACGCTTGTTTCCTAAAAACAAATGGATTAAACTGCACTTACAGATCATCTATTTTGCACGGCAATATTGCCCAGCCCGAGGTCACAGACAAGAACAATGTCCAATTTGCCGTTTCATGAAGAGCAGTTAGAATTCATGGTCGATCTGGCAGGCAGCCGGATTGAGTTTCTCGACCCGTTTTTCCGCTTTCTTAACTATTTCGACACACCCTACTTCTTCTTTATCCTCATACCGGTGATTTGGCTTGGATTTTCGTACAAATGGGGCCTTCGCATTTTCTACTGGTTCACGCTCAATAATCTCGTGATGAATTTCGCTAAAAACTCAGTTGGATGGCCGCGGCCAAGCACCGACCTGCCTGAAATCGGTTTTTTCCATCCCACATCCTACGGATTCCCGAGCGGAGGGGCGCAAGTAGCCATGTTTCTCGGAGGCATTCTCATTTACTATTGGCGGACGCCTGCCGCGTGGGTGATCGGCACCATTTATATTCTGCTACTCAGCTTTACCCGCCTCTATATTGGAGTCCACTATCCGATAGACGTTCTCGGCGGCTGGGCCATCGCCTTGATTATGCTCGCCCTTTTTATCTACTCCAAGGATCATCTCGAAGGGTGGCTGGCAAAAAAGGGGCTTTCCTTCTGCCTCCTCCTCAGCCTTGCCATTCCTTTAGCTCTGATCATTGTCTTCCCTATCCGGAGCGTCAGCTATCCAATGGGATCCGCACTAGGCGTCGGCCTTGGAACTTATTTTTCAGTCAAACACCATCTCTTTCTTCGGAAGCCCGCAAATCTAAATGAAGGACTCGGCAGATCGTTTATTGGCATAGCCATGCTTCTACTGATCATCGGCCTAATCCCCGGAGATCAATCGTTTTTACAGTCGCTGATAGCCGGACTATTTATGAGCTTTGCGGCGAGCCCGATTTGCAAGTGGTTCATCGACAAAAAAATCTAAGAGACTGTTAACGGATTTGGTTTCTGTCGGTTTTGGGGTTCTTTTGAGTCGAAAATTGGCCAAAATAATCCCCAAAACCGACGAAATCCGAATCCGTTAACAGTCTCTAATGTAAAGCTGCTTTACATTGTGAATGCGAACAAGGGACAGGATTATAGGATAGGCAGGATAAGCATTTTTTTTGACCCGTAAACTGTTTGACATGAATTTTTCAACCACCCGCGAACAAAGTTCGCTAGAGAACACAGAGCTCACAGAGGGAGAAAATAATCTCATAGACAAAATCATTGGGACGGCCAAAGGCATTCATTGATTTAATGTCTTATTTGAATCTATCCGAGAACAGATATGGATTATTGACCAATTTCAATGTGAGATTATTACGTGAGGGGATACGTCGACTT
>JANPFC010000141.1:0-18814 GCA_031423235.1 Chlamydiota bacterium
AAACCAATACGCCCCCCTTTTTTTTTATCGATTTTCGGCAGCTTTCAATCCCGCCAAAAAGCCGATTCGTGAATCAACTTCGGTATATTAAAAGGATTTCTTTTCTTGGAATAATTTAACAAGATCTTTATGATATCGCGCAAACAACGAACCCAAGGTATTATATGGCAGTTCCAGCAGTAAACGTACCCTTGCTAGCCCCGCAGCCAGCAGCTCCTGCAGCTGAGCCCCAAATCGGGAACCTCCAAGAGCGCGAAGTATCTATTCTCCGTTCAGCTTGCCGCGATAAAGACGAAGAAACCGGCGCAGTGATTAGCAGACTCCTCACTGCAGCGGCCCTTGTAGCTGGCGTATTCGCAGCAATAGTCATACCAGGCATTACGGGAATCGTCCTTGGAGTGGCGACCTATTTGATCCTGGGCGAACTTCTTGGCAAAACCTACCATGGACTCCGAAACCACGATTATTTAGACGCGGGCCTGGCTCTTCACACGAGGAGCTTCAAGGAATATATTGTCCAGCACGAAGTGGACCCAACGATCGACAACATCGTCGCAATCCACAAAGAGTATAGAAAATTTGCTACTGCCCAGGCTCAGCAGCTGCAAGCTCGACCTGTAGCTTAGCCTTTTTCGACGAAGGCGAGCTGCGGGATCCGCAAATCGACTATCCGGGGGGCAAAACGGCCCCCTTCCTGCATTGAGGCAAGCTGCCTCCGATAATCTTCCATCATAGATCGGCGCAAAGCAAAAAAATTACTGAGCTGCTGTGTATATTCTTTTGGTGCAATCCTCAGGATTTTTGGGAACACGCACACGATTTCTCCATCCGTTTTTCTAACCGACATCTCCTCTTCTGTAAACAGAACGACCTCTCTTTGGCCTAAACTGGGTGCAAAAGCATTGGAAACGTCAATCCGCTGAATGCGGAGTCCCTCTTTCCAGGGGGCTGTTTCAAGAAATTGGAGGATTTCAAGAGCTAGATCGAGATACGGGCTTTGGATCTTCCAGCCGCTATTTGCTGGTACGCCGAGATAGATTTCAGGGAGCCTTTTCGGCGGGAAAAATGGGTCTATAGGGAATAGGTGCCCTTCCGCATCGATGGCGGTATTGTTAAAATCAGAAAGGCGTGCGACGGGCTTCCGAACCTCATAATCGATATAGAGGGTCGATGGGGGAAGACGCTGCACTTTTGCGCTCGCGATTAGAGGAGAAGCTAGTAGCTGGCTCTCCGCTTTTTTTTCATTGAAAGCATATAGCTGGGTAGGACAGTCAACTGAAAGACCGAGAAGTTCTGCCAGATAGGCAGTTTTGAGCGCCTCTTTTTCAGGGCCCGTTTGAATAATGGCAGAAATCCGATAGGCTGGACTCCGGAGCCGTTCATTTCTCTGTTTTTTCCAAATGGAGTGCCCTCCTAAACTTAAAACAAGGGTCAAACAGGTTGATCCAATCAGGCAAAAGAGCGATTGCCTCATGGTCCATTCACGGCTCATTGCTTACCCTTAATTTGTCTACAGCGGTGGAATGCGAGGACGAGCATCTCATCTACAAGCTCCTGGATCGTCATCCCGCTCGAGGTCCACATTTTCGGATAGGCGCTCGTATCTGTAAATCCAGGGAACGGGTTGATCTCGTTAAACCAGTAATAGCCCTGCTTGTCCAGGAAGAAGTCGACCCGCGCAAGCCCTTTGCAGCCGCAGGCGGCATACGCTTTTTCAGCCAGCTCGCAGCCTATCTGCTTTTCAACAGATGAGAGCTCAGCCGGGACGCGGATTTCCATAGCAGTGGCCCCATATTTTTTGTCGTAGGCGACGAAGGCTCCATGGTTGATGATCTCGCCTGGAAGGGCAACTTGGATATACGTATTGCCCAAGATGGCGAATTCGATCTGCCGTCCATCGACCTCTTTCTCGACCAAAATCGCATCGTCATAGCTGAAGGCCAGTTCTGCGCATTTAGCTACCTCTTCTGGATTCAAAGCCCTACTGACGCCGATGCTCGAGCCAAGGTGTACCGGCTTGATCCAAACGGGGTAGGAGAAATGGTCGTCGATTTTCTTGAGGAGGAGGCTTGGATCGCGCGTGTAGTCAGCAGCCTTCATCTCAAAAAACGGGACGACTGGGACGTTGTTGTGCATAACAACCCGCTTCGTCCACCCTTTTTGCATGCAGATGGCGCCAGAGCGGTAATCGCAGCCCACGTAGGGAAGTCCGAGCGCATCAAGGACAGCTGCCATCATCCCATCTTCGCCTTGCGGCCCGTGGAAAACAGGGATGCACACATCGCATTTCAAGAGCGCTTGTAAAATGTCGGGTGAGATTTTGGCGCCGCGGGAGGGGTGTTCCAAATCAAACCCTTGCCTCCACTCCCCTTCCTTAGTCACGCCGAAGAGTTTGACGTCGTAGGCAGATGTATCGAGGCCGGAGATGACATTTTTAGCCGACATAAGGGAAACGGGGTGCTCTGCAGAGGCGCCGCCGAATAAGACGCCAACGGTGAATTTTGGAGCTCTCTGTGCATACAAATTGAGAATCGGCTCGCCCGCTTTAGTCACATCTCCCGCGCCGATAGTCAAAACGACATCGAGCGGCTTTAATAGAACGGCAACGCCCGACTCGAGATGAGTTCTTGGGAAAAAATGGACTTTCGAGCCCATCTTTTCGCGCATCCGCGTATACAAAGCAGCGCTTGAAATACCGGAGATTGGAGCTTCGCCTGCGCTGTAGATGTCGGTCATGATCACTTCGTCCGCATCTTTAAAGCAGTTCGTGAATTCTTCAAAGAGATCCCGTACGCGCGTATAGCGGTGGGGTTGGAAAACGACGACCAGGCGCCGCTCCCGAATCCGATCGCGGAGAGCCTTGATCGTCACCTGAATTTCATTTGGATGGTGCCCATAATCGTCGAATACGGAGACTTTATGCTTTTCCCCTTTGAATTCGAGCCGTCTTGCTGTGCCGGAAAATGTTTTGAAAGCGCGCCGAATAGCGTCTTCAGGGATTTTCAAGCTTAAAGCCAGAGCAAATACGACAGCCGCATTCAGAGCATTATGTCTGCCAAATAGAGCCAGTTCAATCTCCTCGTGATCGCCTAGATCGAATAAGACCCCATTCTTGGTCTGCTTGAAGTTTGTGATTTGCATGTCGGCGCTATCTGAAAAACCGTAGGAGGTCCCTTTCGTTTCCAACGCTTTAAGACGAGGATCATCGCAGCACCAAAAAAGGTGTTCAGTCTGTGCAATGAACTGTTGAAATGCTAAATCAAGCATCCTGGGTGAGCCCCAATAATCGAGGTGGTCGTTTTCCAGATTCGTTACAATTGCCGCGTAAGCTGGTGTTTTTAAAAAGGATCCGTCGCTCTCGTCGGCCTCAGCGACAAAGTACTCCCCTTTTCCCGCTCTTCCATTCGTATTGAGCGAGCGGATGAGTCCACCGACAACAAATGAGGGATCGAGCTTTGCTTCAATCAGCACAGCAGCTAAGAGAGCAGTTGTCGTTGTTTTTCCATGCGTTCCAGTGACGAGGAGATTTTTCTTACCCTTCATGAGCTCATTTAGGAGATCGGATCTATGAAGCATCAGTAAATTTTGTTCTTTAGCCCGGATATACTCAACATTATCCTCTTTGATGTCGCTGCTATAAATCACCGTCTCGACCGCTTGAACGAGGTCCGCCGAGTGTCCAATTTGGACGGTTGCCCCTTCCTGTTCGAGTTCTTGTAAGAGGACGGTTCGGTTGACATCGCTTCCCTGCACTTTAACCCCTTTTTGAAGCAAAATGCGAGCGAGGGCGCTCATTCCGATTCCGCCAAGTCCGATGAAGTGATAGGTCATTTTTTTTCTCCGACGGTTCGCACAAGCTCACCGAAATCAGTGGTTTTTGGGAAGGTGATTTCACTTAAGGCTTTTTTATGGTCCTTAAGGTTAGCTTTTAACATTTCGATTTCACAGGCAAGCCTCTCTGGATTTGCATCTTTTTGAAGCAGCATCCGGGCTCCGTTTTTCATGAACTGCCCATTTTTTCTCTGGTGGTCGTGCGCGTATGGGTATGGGATCAATACGGCAGGTATATTGTGGCGGATGAGTTCGGCAGTCGTCCCCGCACCGCATCTGCAAACGGCCATATCTGCTACCGCGTAAGCTGCCGCCATATCATCTTCAAAAGCCTTCACGACAGCAGGGACAGAATACTTTACCTCAGGATCCTCTTTTCCTGTCAGATGGATTACCTGAAAGGGAAATGTGAGGAGTTTTGCCGACTCGCAAAAGGTCTTATTGATGAAAGCGGCCCCTTGAGATCCGCCAAAAACTAAAATCGTCATCCGCTCCGGATCGCGCGCATATTTCTTCCCGCTCGATGGCTTCACAGTCCAAGGCAACAGAGGGACATAGACTGCTTTTTTGTGCGGGATAGGAAATTGGAACGCCAGTTTTGCAGCAAATGGGACAAAAAACCGGTTCACCTTTCCAAGAGTGCCATTCGCCTCGAATAGGACGATCTTTTTTCTTAAAATGGCAGCGGCCATGAGCACGGGAAAACTGTGGAAGCTCCCAAATCCGACCACTACATCGGGTTTGAAGCGGATTAGAAGTTTAATACTTTGCCAAACGCCTTTGAGAAGGAGGGGCCATTTCTTTTTGGAGGAGGCGGAGGCGATCTCATGATAAGGGACCTTCCTGTCAAAAAACGGGGTGTCCTCGAGTTTGTGGCCGGCGAAGATCACCTCAGAGCCTTTTAGGAGTTCTGCGAGTTGTCTGGAAGGGAAGAGATGGCCTCCGGTGCCTCCGGTGGCGATCAATACTTTAAGCATAGTTGCTTCCTTGAAATATCGAGCAAAATAAATAGGGTGATAATGTTGATCATAAGAGAGCTTCCCCCTTGTGAAAAATAGGGCAAAGTCATCCCCTTGCTCGGCAGTAATCCTGAAACAACGCCCAAATTCAGAAAGGCCTGAATCGAAATTAAAAAGGTGAGTGTGGCGGCTAGCAAAAATGCCCCTTTGTCCTGGGAGCGGATCGCAATCACAAAACCAGATGAAGCGAGCGTAATGTAAAGGGCAATGAGAGCTAATATGCCGATAAAACCTGTCTCCTCTGCATAAATTGCAGCGATATAATCGCTTCTCGCTTCAGGCAGATAGTTGAGTTTTTGCAAGCTTTCACCGAATCCTCGTCCCAAAAGCTGACCTGATCCGGCGGCAATTTTAGCCTGATGGGGCTGGTGTCCTTTGCCTCGAAGATCGAGTTCCGGGTGCAAATAGACTTGCAGCCTGTTCCTTACGTGCGGCATCTGATAGGCGGCCGATCCTCCAAGAATGAAAAGGGAGAAGAGGGGCAGCGCCCAATACAATGGACGGATGCGGGAAAGGAAGAAGAGGACGATTAAGAGGAGGAAGATGATGGCAGTTGTGCCGTTATCAGGTTCAAATAAGATGAGGGAGATCGGCACCAAGAACCAGCCCAGCATCTTGAGAAATGAGATGAGGGAGATCGGTTTTTCTTGTTTGAGAAACCAGTAGATGTAGGCGGCCGGCAAGAGAATTTTAATCGATTCAGAGGGTTGTCCGACTGGATATCCTAAAAACCCGAGCCATCTACGCGCGCCGTTGATTTTCATTCCGATTCCGGGGACAAAAACGAGGATAAGTAGAAGGGTGGCTCCTATCAGAAGCGGATAGCTGTAGCGGATGAGATTTTCATAGCCCCACCTGTAAACAAGAAGGCCGCCGCAAAGACCCACTAAACTGTAAGCGATCTGCTTGAAAAGGGCCGCGTGGGTGCTTGTTGAGAGCGAGCGGTCGATGATCTCAGCCGCCGTTGTATTGAACACCATGAGAAGGCCGATCGAGAAGAGGAGCGCCACTGAGACAATGAGCCAGACCGCAGCGCGAGACATAAGACCTCTAATATGACTAAAGTTCTGTCGATTTTCAGGTTCTTTTGAGCCGATTTTCGATTTAAATTTGGGGGGCAATATCGACATAATATATTACCCCCCAAATTTAAATTGAAAATCGGCCAAAATAATCCCGAAAATCGACGAACCTTTAGTCATATTAGAGGTCTTTATCTGATCCGGAGTCGATCACCTGGTTTTAACTTGCGTGCTTTTTCTTCGTTGAGCCCATTCAATCTGAGGAGCTCATCCAACTTCATGTGGTGGCGGATAGCGATTGCCCAAGGGTTTTCGCCCACTTTCATCGTGTAATATTCGGGACCGAGCTCTGCCGGTTTCTTTTCTTGGGTTTTAGCAAGAGAGCGCTCTGTTGGAATTTTGAGCACTTGCCCGATCTTCAGAAAGCTGCTTGGCAAATGGTTCAGCTTGATGATCTCGTCGACAGTTGTGTGGTGATTCCGCGCAATTTTTTCCAAGCTGTCCCCTTTCTTGACTGAAATTTCGCTGAGGGGAGCAGTAGGCGCTGGCGCTGCCTTCACAATCTGCGCGGGCTGGGGAGCTGGAAGTGGAATCGGGATCGGTGCGCTTAAGACAGGCGCCGATTCAGCTACGAGGGGAGGCAGCTTATGAACGAGCGGTTCTGAAACAGGGGGAATTTCGGGCATTGTGAGGAGGGGAAGTTCCTGATACATCGGCGCGTCGTCGAATTTCGGCAGACTCAGAGTCTCTTCTCGCGCGATCGTATTTTGAGCTGGGAGCTCTTCCTGCGTAGTCAATGCCGCGATCAGGAGCACGGCAAGCAAGCCGGCGTTGATCAGCACGGCGATCAGTATTGTATTCTTCCGATTCATGATAATTCCCTCACGAGACGCTTAAAGCTTTCTCCTCTCCGCTCGTAGTTTTCGAATTGATCGTAACTTGAGCATCCTGGCGAAAGGAGCACCGTCTCCAATTTTTTTGCTTCTGCATTAGCTAACTTCACCGCATCGGCAAATCGATCCACTGATTGGAACGAAAAGTGTGGGGCGAGCTCGAATTCCATAATCGGAGCCGCTTTGCCATAAGCGATGATATGCCGCACTTTTCCTTTAAACTTTTCAATCCACGGCCGGTAGGAGGAACCTTTATGAAGTCCTCCGATAATCAATACCAGCGGCCCGTCAAAACGCCCTACAGCATGCATTACTGAATCGATGTTGGACGATTTGCTGTCATTATAATACGACACGCCGTCGATTTCCGCCACCCATTCGATGCGATGAGGTGGTTTTTTAAATGTTTGGAGTCCGTGCAGAAATTCGACATCGGTTACTCCGCATCGTTTGCACAGTAGATAAGCTGCTTGTACACTTTGCTTGGAAGCCATCTCCAATTTTGTATAGCTCAGCTCATTTATGAGTTCAATATCTTTTTCAAAATCTTTTGCCGATTTAAAAAGCGCGCCGAATTCCGCCTCAACCTGTTTAGAAATGTACAATTCACCGCTGATATTTTGGATGAGCGCTTTCGCCTCGGCGTAATCTTGCATTGAAGCGTATCTATCGAGATGATTCGGGGTGATATTTAGGACAATTGATGCTTCAAGTTTTGAAGTTTTAAGAGTTTCGAGTTGGAAGGAGCTCAGTTCGATAATCAAAATCTCCGCCGGATTAGCAGAGATCAGGTAGCCTGTTAAACTGTCGCCGACGTTGCCGAGGGCGCGCGCTTTTTTTCCCGATTCATTCAGGATATGGGTCGTAAGAAGAACAGTTGTGGTTTTGCCGTTCGATCCGGTGATGCCGAAACATCTATTTTGAAGATGGCGGAAGCCAAGTTCAATCTCGCCGATCACTTCGATGCCGAGCTGCATCGCTTTTTGGACTAGAGGATGGCTTTGAGGGACGCCGGGAGAGAGAATCACCTGTTCAAAACCGTCGAGAGAAAAATCGCGAGTGTCAAGAAGAACACCATCTCCCCCCTTTTTATCAACTGCCGTAACAAGATGGCCCTTGAAGCGCAAGAACGAGACAGCAGCCTTGCCGCTCACTCCATATCCAATCACCAATATCTTCATAAACTGATTTTCTCGTATTCAATTCCTTGAGCTGTGATTTTTTCAGTTAGGGGAAATTCAATTTTCCCTGGGAAAATCACATACAGATGGTCTAAGTTCAAATCCTTTAGTGCAATATGCATAGAAGCGGTCACCTTAGGGCTATCTGTATATTTAATTTCGAAACCAATCTTTTTCCCATCTTTAACTATCAGAAGATCCAATTCAGCCCCACCGTGAGTCCCCCAAAAATAGCACTCTTCACTTTGGACATGGAACCTGCGCAAAATTTCTTCTAAAGCAAATCCTTCCCAAAAAGATCCAATTTTTGGATAAATGTTCAACTGTTCTTCAGATTGAACTCCAAGCAAAGCGTGTAAAATTCCGCTATCTCGAAAATAGACTTTCGGCGATTTTACTTGCCGCTTGCCAAGATTTTCAAACCAAGGAAAAAGGAGACGCAGCATAAATGTCCCGACTAAAATATCGAGGTATCTTCGTACAGTGTGATCCGAAATTCCCAACGATTTTCCAACCTCGCTAGCAGAAAAAATCTGACCATGATAATGAGCGATCATCATCCAAAATCTCCGAATTTGTTCTGGAGGGATTTGAAAACCCAAGTTCGGAATATCCCTTTCTAAAAACGTTGAGATATAGGACTGCCTCCAAAGAAAACTTTCTGAATCTGTATCAGCTAAAAATGAACGAGGAAAGCCTCCTCGGACCCACAACCTTTCAGTATTTTTAACCTCGTCCAATGAGAAAGGCATTAATTCAATATATCCAATTCGACCGGCAAGAGTTTCCGAAGATTGCCGAATGAGATCCCTTGAAGCGCTTCCCAAAATGAGAAATCGCCTCCCTTTATTCTCGTCAACCAATACGCGGATGACAGGAAATAGCTCTGGCCGTCTTTGGATTTCATCAATTACAATGAGACTCTCCGTCTCCCTTGATAAAACGAGCATAGGGTTTTCGAGTCTGGCCAGATCGAGCGGATTTTCCAAGTCAAAGAAAACCACTTTCTTGGGCGCCGATTTCTCCACAAACATTTTAGCTAGAGTGGTCTTCCCAACCTGCCTAGGCCCCAATAAAGCGCAAACGGAATGGACCCGAAAATGGGCTTCGATCTGTTTTAAATATTTTTTTCTATCCACCATCTACCTTGAAATTTCGACATCAAACTTCGATTTTACAAGGATAAACATTTATTTGTCCAGCAAGAATGCCGCAAATCATTCATCCTAAAGAACTACTGCAATTTCAATGAGGCGACTGCAATGATGGCAAAGAGCAAGCTGATAATCCAAAATCGGATAACCACCTTTGTCTCCGGCCACCCTTTGTATTCGAAATGGTGGTGTAGCGGCGCGCAGAGAAACACCCGCTTTTTATTCCGATAACGGTAGCTCAGCACTTGCAATATGACTGACATGGCCTCCGCCACGAAAATCGCCCCAGCGATAGCCAAGATCACCTCTCTCCGCAATAAAACCGAGGAGACGCCAAGGATGCCGCCGAGAGCAAGTGAGCCGGTATCGCCCATAAATACTTGCGCAGGATACCCATTGTACCAAAGAAATCCAAGAGTCGCCCCAGCCATAGCGAATAGATAGACCGCTATCTCCCCGCTCCCCTCGATGTAGAGAATATTGAGGTAGCGGGCAAGATCAATGTGGTTGGAAAGAAACGCAAAAAGTGCGAGCACCATCGAGACCATCACCAAACAGCCTGCGGCAAGTCCGTCAAGCCCATCTGTGAGATTCACAGCGTTTGAAGAGCCTGTGATGACAAAAATAATAAAAAGGATGGCGAGTGCAGTTGGCAGATCAAAGATTGGATCTTTGAAAAACGGGATATAAAATTGGCGGGTGTACTCTTGCGTTGTAAGGGTTGTCGTATAGATTTTTTTCCCCTCAACTACCTGCTCTTTCGCAGTGGGAGGCCGGAAAAAAGTTTGTCCAGCCAAACCTTGAGTGAAACCCGGTATGAGCAAATAGAGGGCGACGAGTGCGGAAAATCCAACTTGGATCGCCATTTTTTTCTTCCCCTTAAGCCCCTTGCTATTTTTATATCTCAGCTTAAGGTAATCGTCTCTGCCTCCCAAACAGCCGAGCACAACAGTTGTCAGAAGCATTATCCAAGTAAATACATTGCGCAAATCCATCCACAATAAAAGGGATGCCGCCATCGAGAAAAGGATGAGGATGCCGCCCATTGTCGGGGTGTCTTTTTTCTTCCCATGCAATTCGGCAAGGAGGGGCACTTCTTCAACAGTACGGATCGATTGGCCAATCTTGAGCTCATAGAGCTTTTTGATGAATCGTGGGCCTAAAAAGATCGTAAGGAGAAGCGCTGTCGCAGCAGCCAAAATCATCCGCGTGGAAAAATAGGTAAAAGCGGTCGGTACTCTGCAATGGACCGATTGGAGCCATTCAAAAAGAAAAATCAGCATAGCCTACAACAAATTAAACAGTTTTTCCATCTGAACACAGCGGGACGCCTTGACCAAAACCACATCGCCGGGACGCATCAAACTCTTGAGGCGTTCGGAGAGCGTATCGAAATCGTAGTATTGCTCGGCTGGCTTCTGCACTTCCTGAAACGCCTCATAAACAGGAGACGCCTCTTTTCCGAGAACGAGGAGATGATCCACATATTTCTGAGCAAATTGCCCCACATCTCTATGGACCAGCTCGTGATCGACCCCCATATCGACCATCATGCCGAGGACCGCAATCCTCTTCCCCCCTTCTTTCGGCTCGGGCAAATGGGATAATGCAGCCTTCATCGAATCGGGATTGGCGTTATAAGCGTCATTGACGAACATCACGCCATCTTTTTCATACTGCTCAAAGCGCATTTTCGGCAGCTGGAGTTTGGGCACTTGTCTATTGATCTCGTCCCATTCCATGTTCATCTGTCTTGCAACGCTGACGGCGGCCAAAAAATTGTGCAAAAGGTGGGTCTGTTTGTAGGGCGGGTCGAACTGATAGGCCCTCACTCCCCTTTCATCGACATAGTACTCCCCCGATAGAAAATAATCGGCAGTCCGTTCGTCGAGAGAGAAACTCACCCGCTCTCCGTGGATGGCAGATATCGCTTCCGGATACTCGTAAAGTCCGTGGTAAAACACACATTTTTTCGTCTTCGGGTGGGAGAAAATCTCTGCTTTAAACTTCGCGATATCCAAAATGCCCCGTTCAAAATGGGCTCCGTGCGCGTAAGCGATTTTCGTTAAAACAGCAATATCTGGAGCTGCAATTTGGATAAGCCGCCCGATATCGCCCGGCTCGCTCATCCCCAATTCAACGACCAACACATCCTCATCTCCCGTCCTGTTTAAAAGAGTGATCGGATAGGTGAGTTTCGTGTTGTAATTCAGGTGTGTTTTTCCCACCTTGAATTTTCCCTCCAAAAGGGTCGCGATGAACTCTTTGGTCGTCGTCTTTCCGACAGATCCTGTCACCCCGATTACCAGGGACTTGCACCCCTCCATGAAGTGGCTTGCCAACCCCTGGAGAGCCCCAACCACGTCCTCGACAGAGAGCAAAACTAAGCCGAAATCAGGCCCATCGTACCCCTTCCCGACAACAGCCCCCACCGCCCCGCGTAACTTGGCGTCCTCCAGGTGGTTATGCCCATCGGTTTTCTCTCCTTTAAGGGCAAAGAAGAGCTCGCCCGGCCCAAGCCTTCGGCTATCAATTTGATAACCAGTCACTTGCGCCTCAGACTCGCAAACGACACCTAGGAACTGGCTGATTTTTTTGATTGGGACATGTCTCATACGACCTCCTGGAGACAAAGTGTATACCCCTTTTTCTAAAATCAGGGCAACATGTATATATAAGTCGCTAATCATCAACATGATAAACAACTGATCAAAAGATTTATATACCAATAAAATTATTGATATTAACTAGCAAATAGTTTATAATTAAATAAAACAATTACGAGAAACTAACTATGCCGCCACCAGTAACCAGTTCTTCTGCAGGAAGTACAACTACCTCATCAGGAACCTCCATTCCAGCAGTCACTTTTACCTCAGCAAATCCCAAGCCCAATAAGAACCAAAGGAAAAATAAAAATAGAAAAGAGGTAGTTAAAGCTGCAAAGAAGACTGTAGAGGCTGCTGCAGAAGAGGCCGCAAAAAAAGCGCTTAGCGGCGTAACTGGGACAGCTTCCACTGCCCCCCTTCCTGCGCCAGGAACCCCATCTGGTAACCGCGGCGGTTTAGGGGCTGCTGTTACTGAAAGTACACCTTCTGCTAGCGAAACAGCTTCAGCATTGGGCGGAATGACTCGAAAAGATAGCGAGTATGTTTTCCACTACGACGATGCATTTTTGGAATGGACGCCTAAAGGAGCTAAAAGACCCATACGATATGCGGTCGCTCTAGACATCCCCCTAAAAAAACCTAGATCGCAATATACACCAAATGAACTCGCTCTTGCCGCAAAAGAATTCGCTGATATTTGGATAGCAGACGTAACAGCCAGGCTCCACGCAGATGGCTGCCCACTCACCCCTGGACAAGAGATAAAAGCCCTCTTTGAAGGAAAAGATGGGTATTTACTATTCCACCCAAAAGACGGCCTTGATCCAAAAGCTCTCTCAACAAAAGAAATTACCGAAAGAACCGCTACTGTTAAAGCAGATAGCGATGAAGCTAAAGCGTTATCAACACTTGTCGACTCATGCAAGCCTGAAACATTCAGAGAACAACTAACCCAACCTGTTTACAACACACTCAGACGAGATGCTACTACTAAAACAGACAAAGCTGGAGATAATTATCCTCCTAGCAACTTGGTAAATACAGGAAACAGCTGTTTTGTCAATTCGCCCTTCCTCAATTTGGTAAGGAATCGAGGTATTACACAAGAGCTAAGAAACCCTGAAAATTTCAGAGGCGGCGCCCAAAACCCGTTATACAAAGCAATCAAAGGATACCTTGACCATCAAGCGAGCGGAAGCAAAGAGCCATACAGTCTTGGCGAACTCGCGGCAGAGCTCGGAATTGACGACACGCGCCAAGATGACGTGGATTACGTATGGCATATGTTTGATGAGCAGCTTGACTACTCAAAAATGAACCCAGATTCACCCCTCCGTTCTTTGTTTGTAGACAAACTAACTATAGCTCCGAAGGCCGGCGTCTCAGCTCAAGCTCTAATGCAAAAAGCGATCGGCGTACGAACCGGCTTGCATAAAGACTCTGCGTGGGGAAAAGGCCAGCCTCCCAAGACCTTCACTGTGTATGTCGGCGGAAGATCAGACTTTACCGTAAAACCTGTTTCAGCTCTGACAGATCCTCAAAAAGCTCAAATCGTCGATGATTTAATCGCTCATAAAGACGCTAAAGAAACGGAGTTAGATAAGCTAAAAGACGCATTCGAAGACGATGCTGATAAGGATTTATGCGATGATTTAACCGCGAACACTAGGGAACTTGAAACTAAAGTAGATGCCCTGAAAGATCCCGAGTTAAAACAGTTATTTAACAAGCTCGTCTTTCTAGCTCTATTGGAAAATATCACCAACTTAGAAACTATAACAAGCAGTTCTAGTGCAGCAGACAAACTCACACTAGCTAACACATTGCTTGCAGATGACAAAATTTTTTGGGATGAATATATAACCAGGATTTTAACGCCATCCGAAAGAAGTAGGATCGGCAGGGAACGATGCCCCGCAGCAACAAAAGTCACGACAGCGATCGTTAATCCTGTTTCCGTCAAAATCACATCTGGCGGGAAAACAACTGCATACGAACTCATGAGTTTTAGCTCGCATCGCGGATCAACAGGAGCTAGCGGACACTATACCACCTTTGAAAGACGAGGGGATCAATACTGGGAAATCGACGATCAGAAAGGGACAAGCACCCCATCCGACAAGACCGCCTTCTTAGAGGCAGCTAAAACGGCTGCATTCTGTGTTTACGGCACTGTAGGCATGAGCGGAGGGCCGGAGGCTGCTGCAAAACCTGTTGGGAATGAAGAAATTGAGCAAGCTGAGGGAATAATAGGGCAAGCGAAAGTGGTCGTTGAAGCAGGAAAACTTAAAAGTGCTGGAGAAGGCTTCGCATTAGTCAACCCTACAGACTCTGCGCTGGATCGTGTCAACGATGAGTTTAAAGACAATGAAACAACCCTAAAGGCCGATTTGCAGGCAGAACGGAGCAAAATTTTCGAAAGGCGCGCTGCCTTTTATAAGGTAAAAAAGTGGAGAAGCGACAAAATTAACGGAAAAGCTGGTAAAGCGACAGAATTGCATCACTCTATAGATGGAAAATCGTTGCAAGTACTTCACGTATCTGTAGGAGATTGGGGTAAATTTGACGTAACTTCACCCGAGGGCAGAGGGAAAATCGACGAAGCCATAGCAAGCATGGTCAATGGAGCGCTCGAGAAGGCTGAAAAAGGAGGAATTGCTAGAGTTGCATTCCCTCTTATCGATATTCTCAACTACAGCCCAGAACAGGCTTACGAAGCGATGAGAAAAGCTATTAACGACTTCCTTGCTGGTAAAGTGTCAAGAGCGCACCCAATCCTAGAAGTAAAAATCGTCGTTACTGAAGATCAGAAAAAGCGGATCCCTGCCCTGAATACAGCTGTGGACATAGCAGAAGCGGCAGCCGTTGCTGAAATGGAAATTCCCGAATACCAGGTGGGCACACACACAACTTTGGTCGTTGATAGCACCGGAGTTAGACTTGCTGACCTTGGGCCAGTTCCTGCAGTACGCCCCCAGACTCTAGCTCAAGCCATTCAAGCTGATTTAGCTACACTTACCGATGATCAAGAAGTGACATTTGATTTAACTCTTGGAGACGGCGCTCCGATGAACCAACTTCGAAGACCATTTACCTTTAACATCGCCCATTTTGGTGTTACGAGATATTTTGAAGCAGTTGCTACTTTTCAAGCTGAGCTAGAGCGCTTTGCCGGAACCAATACGGGCGCTTCAGCTAAAAAAGTTAAGATCAAATTGAAGATACCTCAAGGGATAACAGCAGCTGTGAAACGCTATCCGCTTGTAGGAAGCTCTCCTGCGCCCACTGCGACAACAGCCGCCCCCCCTCCAGCTCCAGCTCAAGCTCCAATCACTGCCAAAGATGTGGTGAAAGCAGCGCAAGATCAATTCTTGGCAGGACTTTCAGGCATTCCTCAAACCGGTATACCAGTTACATTTACAACTTCAAATTCAAATACTACGATTACACCCATCGCGGCAAGCAAAGCAATTATCAGCACCACCTCATTCATAAAACATACAGATGAATCCATGCTGATGGGATTTCTAGCCGCTGCTAACAGAGACGCTAATCAAGATGAAATCATTGTGGACTGCCGTCCTGGATGTAAACAACAGGATGGGATTGTCGCCTTAGACGTGCGTCATTTCCACGACACTGATCGTAAGGAACAATTGCAGCGAGTAAGAAATTTCATCCAAGGATTTATCGAATCTACCACTGTAACTAAACCCCTCAGAATAATCTTTCCAAGCGGCCCTGAACCTTTTCCTGAACCGACTAAACGACTCATCAGTACCTATGAAGCCTGGATGCCAAGAGCAACTCCTCGAATTTCTAGCTTTGGGTAGTCAACCACTCCTTGACGCCATAATGGCTGTCCTGCATAATGGGTCCCATTTCGGTGGCATAGCCAAGTGGTAAGGCAGAGGCCTGCAAAGCCTCCACCCTCGGTTCAAATCCGAGTGCCACCTTTTCCCGGACCGCTCAATGCGGTCCCTCTATCGAGTAAATACTTTGCTATTTGTTATTTCAACTCCCATCGGCAACCTTGGCGACATCTCCAAGAGAGCCCTAGAAACGCTCGAATCGTGCGACGCAATCCTGTGCGAAGACACACGGCGAAGCTCCATCCTGCTCGAGCGTTACGGGATCAAGAAAAAGCTCATCTCCTACCACAAATTCAAAGAACAATCCTCATTGGATAGAATCATCGAAGAGTTAGAGTCTGGCAAGAAGCTGGGCCTTGTCTCCGATGCAGGAACCCCCTGCATCAACGATCCGGGGCAGATCTTGGTCGAGGCGTGCAGAAAGAAGGGGATCAGTGTAAGCGCCATCCCAGGCGCCTGCAGCATTATCCAAGCCTTAGTCCTCTCAGCTTTCGATACAAGCCGGTTCCAATTCCTCGGTTTCCTTCCCAAAAAGCCAGAGGCGGTCTTGAGACAGGCATTGGCCTATCCGGGGACCACGGTCGCTTTCGAGAGCCCTGAACGGCTTGTCGAGACGCTTGAGATAATCGATGGAGAGAGAGTGGTGGCGGTAGCCAGGGAAATGACGAAGACCTACGAAGAATGCCGCACAGGAAAGGCCAAAGAACTCCTAGAACATTTCAGGGCGAACCCGCCTCGCGGAGAAATTGTCCTCATGATCAGCGAAGGGGAAGTTCCCGACGACCTCAGTTTGGAAGAGCTCGTTGAAATGCTCCAAGAACTCCATGGGCTAAGCCTAAAAGAGGCAATCAAACAGGCGGCCCGCTTCAAAGACGTCCCGAAACGGGATGTCTACAAGAAATTCCACACCCAGTAAATCTCCAGAAGTCTCGAGAAGCAAGCAGACGTGTTTTTTCGTCAGCGAGAGAGATAAAACAAGAGACTAGAGAGGAAGAGAGAAAAATTTAGCCGCGAAGCGCGGGAATAAAAGCCCACTCTCCCCCTCCGGGCAAGGCCGGCTTTTTCGCGAAGCGACCCTATCTTTTCTTTCTCTCTTCCTCTGCGCCTCTGCTATTCCCTCTGCGCTGATGAAAAAACACACCTGCCCTCCCCCGCAGCATTTATAACCAACTCCTGCAATTTTGCTGGAGTAATCGCTGTTTTTGGAGTAACATGCTGCCTGAAGAACTTAACTGAGGTCATATGAAAGCTAAAGAGATCGTATTCGATGAAGATGCGCGCCATGCTCTCTGCGATGGAATCGACAAACTCGCCGACGTAGTGGCTATTACTCTCGGCCCAAAAGGGCGCAATGTGGGGCTGCAAGCCTCGTGGGGCTCGCCAACTATCACAAGCGATGGCAACAGCATCGCAAAAGACGTAGAACTCAAAGACCAGTTCCTCAACATGGGCGTCTCCATGGGCAAAGAGGTCGCGGCCAAGATTAAAGAAAAATCGGGCGACGGAACAACAACTGGGATCATCCTCCTCCGCGCACTTGTGCAAGGCGGCGTCAAAAACATCTCCGCAGGGGCAAATCCGATCGCCATCAAGCGGGGCATGGACAAAGCTCTCGAAACGGTTGTAAAAGAAATCAACGCGATGGCGCTGACTGTGAAAAACAACCAAGACACAAAAAATATTGCGACCGTGAGCGCTTCCGGCAACCAGGAAGTGGGCCAAAAGATCGCTGAATGCTTCGAAAAAGTGGGCAAAACAGGGATCGTCGCGATCGAAGAGGGCAAAGGGACCGAAACAACGATTGAACTCGTTGACGGGATGCAGTTCGACCGGGGCTATTTGAGCGCCTATTTCGCGACAAATGCTGAAAAACTCATCGTCGAGATGACAAACGCCTCCATTCTGATCACCGACAAGAAAATTTCCTCTGCGCAGGAGATCTTAGGGATTCTACAGCACGTTGCATCTACAGGACAAGAGCTGATCATTATCGCTGAAGAGATTGAAGGGGACGCACTTTCAACGCTCGTCGTCAACAAGCTCCGCGGTACGCTGAAAGTAGCAGCCGTTAAAGCTCCAGGTTTTGGAGACAGAAGAAAAGCACTCCTTGAAGATATCGCCGTCTTAACAGGCGCCACTGTTGTGAGCGAAGAGAAAGGACTCGTTCTACGCGAAGTAGATGCCGACGTTCTTGGAAAAGCAGACCAAGTCCTTATCGACAAAGAGAAAACAACGATTGTTGGCGGCAAAGGATCTGCCAAAGACATCAAGGCGCGCATTGCTCAGATCGATGCAGAGATTGCCAATACAACTCCAGGCTACGAGCGGGAAAAACTCGAAGAGCGGAAAGCCAAAATGCAAGGCGGCGTCGCATTGATTAAAGTAGGCGCTCCAACCGAGTCTGAGATGAAGAAGAAAAAGCAAATGTACGAAGACAGTCTCAATTCAACCCGTTCAGCCCTCGAAGAGGGCATTGTTCCAGGCGGCGGCGTTGCGCTCCTGAGAGCCAGCCGTGCATGCGCTAAGCTTGATCTTCCGAAAGAGGAGAATGTCGGCGCACAGATCCTTCTGAAAGCGTGCGAGGCTCCCTTCAAACAAATCGTCACCAATACCGGATACGATAGTTCTGTGATCCTCAACGAGGTTCTTGGGAAAGAGGCAAGTTTCGGCTTTAACGCAATGAGCGAGAAAGTAGAAGACCTCCTGAAATCTGGGGTGATCGATCCTGCGAAAGTGGTCAAGAGCAGTCTGGCCCACGCAGTCTCTATGGCGGGTATTGTCCTCTTATCTGAGGCTCTCATCGCCGACGCAAAAGAAGACTAGAAATAGCTGGATGGGTAGAGTCTTCTACCCATTTCCAGGATATTCAAGGGAACATGATAACGCCGAAGCGGCTGAGGATAACGCTGCGAGGCGCAGCTAAGGATATGCATGTTGGGGAAGCCCCAAACCCCACTATAATTAGATATCTTCTAGTGGGGGTGCGGGGCCTCCCTCATAGGCCTCAATCTAACTTCTCGCAAATTGCTGAAGATTAATAAACTATATCAGCAAAATAAGGTGGCGAGTAAGCTGTTATAGAAAAGAGAAAACAATTCACAGAGTTACACAGAGAAGAAAGGGAGCTAAACAGTGGAAAAAAAATTATTTTAGAATGTTTAGCTACCTTAATTCTGTTTGTAACTAAGTGTATTTTTTTCTGTTTTATATAAAAGCGTACAGGCCACCATATT
>JANPFC010000142.1:0-52868 GCA_031423235.1 Chlamydiota bacterium
CCTCGGCAAAAGGGGCCCTTTTGCAAGGGATCGATCTCCACGGCAGGTTTGATTGCATCATCGATCTGTTGGAATATGACAAGAAGCGTTCCCATTGGATTTTTCACAATGCGCAAGTGCACCTTCCCGGATCATTCCTAACGCACCGCTTTTTGCAGTTCTTCGATAAAGAGCGCGATCTCAATTTCACAGCTAACCTCGATTTTGCGCCCGACTTTTCCACCTTTGTCTGCACAATGCGCGAAGGGGATATCCCATTCAACGGCGCCTATCACCGGATTGAAAATCTCGATCTTTCTTGGAATAGCGGAAAATGCAATGGGGCTTTGCAGTACTTAGATCATCGCTACCAATTTAACGTACAAGTAGATGACAAAATCACAGGGCGCCTTATTTTAGGAGAGGAGGAGACCCCTCTTGCGATCGATTGGGAGTATGGCGATGCGCTGTTTATCCAATCTATTGAGGGTTCATTCGGAGGTGTTGAGGCTGCTTTTCATGCGGAAAGTCCGAATGTGCTAGTGGGCAGCGCGCACGTGGACTTCACCACTTTGTCGCTTCTCCTTCCGCCCGATGTAGCCCAAGTTTTTGACGAGATCAAGATGGGGAAGGGGTATGAACTGAAGGGGCGCCTTAAAGTAGAGAAAAACAAACCCCATTTCCGCGGCATACTCAGTGGAAAGGCGATCGAGTTATTCAGTTTCCAATTTCGGACTCTTCTTGCACAAGTCGATCTTGGCTCCGAATTGATCCGGATTTTCGATGTCAAGATCAGCGATAGCGCCGGCATCATGAAAATCGATGAAATTGTTCTTGAAGGGAAGGACAATAAGCCTTGGACGATCTCCATTCCGACATTGACGATACTAGAGATGCGTCCAAGCCTTTTGCAGCGCCCTGGTGGGACAGTTGGCCCAATTGATCCTCTTGTTGTGCGCGAATTGAAAATCACCGATTTTAAGGGGCTTCTCGACGAAGGGAAGAGCTGGACGGCAAACGGAAAAGCCCATTTCATCAATTCGTACAAGCGGGGAGAGTCGATCTTTGATCTGCCTGCGAATATGCTGAGCCGTATTGTGGGGCTTGATTTGGAGCTTTTGATTCCTGTAACGGGCGATCTCACTTTTGATGTCAAAGATGGGTATTTCAATCTGCTTGAACTAACTAATGCCTATAGCGAGGGGAAAAGGTCGGAGTTTTTCCTTGAAATGGATCCGCCGCCAACGATGGATCTCGATGGCAACCTGCAGATTTCGTTAAAAATGAAGCAATTTGTGCTCTTGAAGTTTACAGAATCGCTGCTGATTTCGATCGATGGGGTGCTTGACGATCCGCAAGTGCATCTGAAGAAGAAGCGCTTCTTTGGCCTCATGTAGGATGAAATCTATATTTCGGGGCACGAAGCCCAATGGAACGAAAAAGTACGCTAAGGAAAAGCTTCCTCTTCAAACAATAACACAGAACGATTGGGCCCGCGGAGATGGAGGATAGGTTCAGGAAAAAGACCTCTAGTCGTAAATTATTTTATCATTCTTGACGGTCTATCTTGCTAACAGATAGACCTTTCTGTTCGTGTGTGTTTTTTTCGAAATTATTTTTTGATGTTTTTTTGAAAAAAGAGAGGTATTCTCACTTCCTCGAAATCGGAGGTGTGGTGTGAAAGAACAAGGAAACTTTAGTAAAATCTATAGCGAGATAAAAAAGAGGGCCGCCCTCCTATTATTCTTGGTGATTCTAACAAACTCTAGACAGGTTTCTGGATACACTGCCTATGTAGCAAATTTGGGCACAGACGAAGTCTTGGTGATCGACACCGATACTAACATGATCCTAGGATTACCGATTCCAGTTGGCATGAGCCCCACGGGAATTGCGATCACCCCAAACAGAAGGTTTGCTTATGTGACAAACCAGGTCAGCCACGATGTCTATGTGATCGATACGAGCACCGATTCGGTCGTAGGAGCCCCGATTCCAGTTGGGATGGGCCCCTTCGGAATTGCAATTACTTCGACTGGGTTTGCCTATGTTGCAAATAGTCAGAGCAATACTGTCTCTGTCATCAACACGAATCTAACGCCTCCTGTGGTTGTAGGCGCTCCGATTGCAGTCGGCGTTTCCCCTGTTGGAATTGCGATCGCTTCTGATGGGCGCGCCTATGTGACCAATCAGGGCGCTCCTGCTACCGTTTCTGTGATCGATACAACTCTGCTTGTTCCTATGGTTGTCGCAACAATTGCAGCAGGATTCGGCACTAACCCCACAGGAGTTGCTATTGCTCCTAATGGATTTGTATATGTAGCATGTCAGAACTTGCCCCCCAGCGTTTCTGTCATCACTCCGGCAGTTATCCCTTTTGTCTCAACGGTAATTCCTCTTGCTAATACCCCTTTTGCAGTTGCGATGACACCAAGCGGGTTCGCTTATGTGACAAGGGTGGGCAATGCCTCTCTTTCTGTCCTCGAGACGACTCAAATACCCCCTCCTATGGTTGTGGCAACGGTTGGTGTCGGAGTCTCTCCTTTTGGTGTTGCGATCACCCCTGATGGATCGGGTGCATATGTGGCAAATATAGGCAGCGGTACTGTCTCTGTATTCAATTCAACTATTGCGAATGCGCCTGTATTCGTAATAACAGTTGCCGGATTTACCAATCCTTTCGGCATTGCGATCTTTTCTCCCCCAAGCGCAGAACCGCCAGCGGCTCTTGCAGGCAGTCAGAAAAAAAACGACTTTGGCCTTGTATTTGAGCGATTCAATCTTTTGCGATGGGAAGCAAGTCCATCAGTCGACCCTCCAGTCGCTGGATATTTCGTTTATCGGAATGGGATCAAAATCGCCACCCTCGATGCTTCTACCTTTGAATATGAGGATCACAATAGACAGGAAGGCGTGGCAACACTTTATTCTATTTCGGCATTCGATACTGACGGCGAGGAGAGTACTACCCTGGATATCACAATAGATTAAGATATCACTTACACTGGGCTTTGTCCATTTCCCAACCAATGATTGCCTTTATCTGCTCTATATGATTTGCCGAATTCCTAGTAAGATCCGATGAAGCTGAAGTGCCACATGGCTTTGCCGCCTGTAAATTGGGGCTCGTTATGGATCTTGAAGCCGAGGTCGAGCCGTGCTGTGATCCACGGGTCGATGAGGTAGCGGACCGCAGGCCCCATTCCCATGAGATAATCGTGTTTCTCCTCCCCAATTATCGGTGTGTGGTTGCCTCCATAGCCGTAGTCAATGAAAACTAGCGCCTGGAATGCATCTTTCCATGAAGGGCAATGGAAAAAGCGGGAGATGACGGGAACGGATGAACTGCTGAATTCCGCATTAAAAATGAGCCCTGAGTCATAGCTGAGCTGCCGTTCATCATAGCCGCGTACAGTGTCAAATCCTCCGAGGCCAATCTGTTCGCCCGGCAAGAGGTTTTGCGAGGAGATCTGTCCGCGCAAGAAGAGATTCAAATTCCAATGTTTATGGATCTTTTGAAAATATTTAAGGAATGCTTTCCCATAAACCCACTTGTTTTTCCCGCCGGGTCTAAGGGCCTGATAATCGGAATTCGATTCATCTGAGACCATTTGTCCGGGCGAATAGAAAAGTTCAGCTTGATAATCGAATCGGTTTCGCTCCGCTATCCAATTACCGGCATAATGGAGGACGAATTGGGTGAGGTTCACATTTGGACCCACGAGAGGGAGTGGTTCGAGGAATTCGATGGTGTTATTGGTCCTCTTAAAATCAAAGCCAAAGCCCCATTCGTGAGCGAGCCGATTCCAAGGATCGAGGGGGATTACGTAACGGCCTGATGCCTGGTAGCTCCGTCCATGATTCTTCGTGGAAGGAAAAGGGAGGTCGGCAAAAACAGAAGAGTAGCCGCCGTACGCGTTGAAGGTGTGCTGCCAGGGGAGAAAGGCTATGTACTGCAGGGTATGGGCTTGAAAATGGTGAAAGTCGTAAGAGGCGGTATATTGGTAGCTCATAAAATGATCGAAGGAGAAAATGCGGGCGGCGTTGAATCCAGCAAAAGCGCGCCCCCGATCGGTGGTCTCAATCCCGGTGTTGTCCGTGCCGGTATAGAATCTAAGGGGTCTCCGATCACTGACGAGGATCGTAAGGTCTGTGGTGTTTTGCTTAATGCCCGGGCCGTAGACCATGTCGACTCTGCGGAAGGGGTTGCGGTTTGCGAAATCGAGCCCTTTTCTCACCTGTCTAACGTCGATGGCATCATTGGCGCCTGCATCGATGTATTTTTCGAGAAGGCAGCTTGATGTATGGCAGTTGCCTTGTACATTGATTTGGCCGATGCGGCTTTCAATAACGCGCACTTGGATAACGCCTTGAGTCAGCTCTTGCTTTGGAAATACGATCTTCACAAGGGGGTGATTGTTTTTTTGGTAATAGCTCTCGATCGCTTTCTGCAGACGGGGTGCGGTACCCTCGTCAATGGGTATGTTTAGGTGTCTTTTTGCAAGCTGCCGGCTTAAGTCTTTTTCCGAACCCGGAACTTCGATGTCGAAAAACTGAACCCCCTCGCATGCCGGCTCTACTGGCGGTTTGGCGTTTTCACCCAGGATCCAAATGGATTTGAGCAGGGTTGGGTTTTGATCCGCCTGAAGCGTTCCGAAAAGGGTGAAAAATAGGAATAACTTAATCAAATTCATGGCTTTCTATGTTGAATGTCTCGAGTTCGAAGAACGGTTTCTGGCATTTTTTCTCATCGCTTTCACAGAAATAGCCTTGGCGCGGCCATTGCCAGTCGGGCCAGATCAAGTTCAGCGGAAGGAGGAAGGAGAGCTGGCTATTGGCAATCCCAAATTCGTTGACGATCGGCTCTTCGAAGAACCGGATGATGGCAGGGTCGAGGGGTTTTTCGAAGTTGAGGGCGAGTCCGTCAGGTACATAATAGAGGAGCATCTTGAATAACACCCGGTTAGGAACGCTTGAAGTTCCTGTGACAGCTCCTGGAGGTTGAACTGCCGTGCTGAAAAAAGGAGCTAAGCGAGAGTAGAGGTGTGCAGCGGGGCTTGTGTAGGTGGTCCCGAGGAAGTTGAGGATTTGGCAGGAAGAGCGGGGATTTAAGAAGATGCTTGCTGCGTTGATCGTCAAAGTGTCAAGGGAGATGATGTCGGAGGTAGCGACGGCGCCTGTTAAAGTGAGGGTGGCATCGCCAAAGATGGTCATCATTTCGTTGAGACCCATCGTGAATGAGCCCCCGACGACGGTCAATATCTCATCGGTTGCAAAATTGCTATAGATGGACGCTGCGATCGGGGGAGAGGCTCTTCCCAGGGGAGAAAAGCTGATGTTTCCCCCTACTCCAGTCATGAAGCCGCCGGGTGCGAAGATGATGGTTCCGTTGAAAATAATGAAGCCTGCGGCCTGGTCGCCAAGCGGAGTGGCGTTGAGCGCTGAATTGGGCTGGAGGGTCACGTCTCCTCCGTTTCCGCCAAATGGGGCCGCCATTGATGGATCGGCAGAGGTGTCGATATCGTGAATGGAGACTGAACCGCCGGTCGATGTGATGATGACGTTTCCACCGTTGGGCGAGACAGTAGCTGGAAAACCGCCGCGCGTTAGAATGGGGGAGCTAATGGTTGCGTCTCCGCCGGCTAAGATGGTCACAGGCTCGCCATTTAAGTCGACACCTCCGCTAGTATCGATGGTGCCGCTGACCGAAACAGATGTTGAGGGCGCTGTGATATCTAGGCTAAAGTTCCCAGTGATTGAACTGGTGAATGTCGTAGCGGCTGCGCCATTGTTGGTGAAGACCATAGGCGTATTCATGAGAACGGGGCCATTGTAGGACATTGGGCCTCCTGAGACTGTATGGTTGCCGGTCACCGAGATAGCGGTTGTGCCGGTTACAGTAAGGGATGAAAGGGGGGTTGTCATGCCGACGGTATTGGAGAAGTTAGCCATATCGGCGCTGACGGTGAGGTCAGAGGGGCCGTCGACCGTCGACGTAAAGGTGACCATGCCCCCCGCGCCTACTGTCGTTGCCGATGAGCTGCCTACCACATCGACATGATCGCCGAGAAAGATACTCAGATCGGCGGCCAGACTGGTGGAGAGTGTGATTACAGCAGCGCCAGGAGCGCTCAAGGTAATAGTGCTGAGGGGCGTCGTGCTTCCCATCGGATTGTCGATCACGAGGGTAACGTCAGTGGTGGCTATAAGCGCCCCCGGTCCATCTACTTTACCGAGTGTCAGCAGTCCTCCGCTTGTAATGTTCGCGGTGCCGCCCAGGAAGACTTCGGCATCGGCATTCAAAGAAACCGGTCCGCCTGTGGCGATAGGAGTTGAGATGGCCGCGCTGAACCCGAGCCTTGTAGAGGGCGCGGCTACGTTGAACGTAATACTTCCCGTCCCGCCAATAGCAGAGGTCACAGATCCTCCTGAGACGACGACGCCATCTGCCGGAGTTCCGAAGCTTCCTCCGGCGCCCGTAAGAGTAATGTCTCCAGCGCCGGAAGTCGTAATGGAGGGGGCGCCTCCCGACACAAAGATCCCGTATGAGGAGGAGTCTCCCGTTCCACCTGTGCCTGTCAGGTTGATGTCAGCGCCTAAGGTTGTGCTAACTGCTCCGCTGAATATATGGATCCCATAGCCTGTATTGGCGCTGGCTGATGAGCTCGCGACGATATTGATGGGGTTGAGGGCGCCTGTGGTAGCGATGTTCGCGCTCGTCCTAAATCCTGCTGAACTGGTCCCGGATCCTCCTATGATCGAAGTAGTGGCGGTGATTGGGCATGTAGTAGTGAGCGCACCGGTGATATTGATCCCGTGGCTGGTATTGCCGCCCCCTCCCATGCAGCCCGTCACAGAAACGAAGGTGTCGGTGATCGTCGAGCCGAAAGTCAACGCCGAAGCGGCCGGCGCCCAAGTGAAACCAGTGGACAGTGAAAACCCATGTGAATCGTTGCCGCTCGTCGCGCTCGTCCCGCTAATGAAGATCGGGCCCGCGGTGGCGACTGGGTTTATCACCTGGAAATCGACGCCGACTCCATTTATTCCAGTAGAGCCCGCAGGAACCGCGCCTCCTATCTGGATCGTACCGGAGCCGCTCGTGACCGTTGCATTAAGCAGAAGCACTCCCTTCGGAAGACCGAAACCGACCGCGCTGGAACCGGTCCCGATCAAACGGATGGCGCCGGCCCCTGTCGTCGAGATCGAACTAGCGACGTTGATCCCGCAGGCAAGCCCGCTTTGCGCGGCCGTCGTCGAGGCTGTGATGAAAATATTCCCCGCAGCTGACGACGACAGGGGAGCTCCGTTATGGAAGCCGTGGCTTCCCGCGCCTGATCCGCCGATGATTTGATTAATGGCTGTGATCGATCCCGTTGTGGGCGTTAAGCTCGCAGTTCGATTGATCCCATGGCTGACAGCGCCTGAACCTCCAATGCATCCTTCGATTGTAACAAAAGTATCAGAGACCTGCGCCCCGAATATCACCGACCCGCCAGGAGTCCAATTGTTGACTTGAAAAACCCCATGGTTAGATCCACTGTTCCCCGCGCTCGTCCCGCTGATCGTGACCGTTCCTGTCGTGGAGAACGGTTGCATCGCCATTGAAGCGAGATGGACTCCGACTCCTCCAATGGTGCCGACGCCCGCAGGAATCCTGCCTCCGACTTGGATCGTACCGGATCCGCTGCTGATGAGCGCGCCCACGAGTACGCCTGCCGATATAAGGGCGGAGTTCGCATTCGAACCGGTCCCGATCAATTTGATCGTACCTGCGCCCGTCGTCGACATCCCTCCCCCCCCAATGCCCCCAACGCTGATTCCGTAGGACGGCGTCGCCCCTCCAGCCAACGTCGAAGCGGTGATGTTGATCGCTCCAGCACCTGTCGAGGCAAACGTAAATGTTGGATTGATGCTGAACCCAATGCTTCCCGTCCCGATCCCGCCGACGATTTGGTTGATGGCTGTGACTGAGCCTCCGGTAGAAAAATTGCCGCCGATATTGACCCCGTTGCTCGCGAAGGATACGCTGCTGCCGCCGCCCTTGCACCCTTCCACGGTGACAAGGTTGGCGTCGATGATCGGCGCGCCGAATGTCACGTTTACGGCTGCCGGGATTATCCATCCTAGGGTGTTCACCCCATGTGAAAAGCCTGTGGGGGTTGCGCACGTCCCGCTGATGTTGATCGCGCCCGGCGCGCCGGTGAAGACTGCGTTCGCAATTCCGAGGTTGACGCCGAATCCCGTCCCCATGATCCCTGGAGGAGCCGGAGCGATGCCCCCGATACTGATCGTGCCGGTCCCGCTGCTGACAAGGGCGCCTACGTTCACTCCTATCGATGTTCCGGTATTGGCGCTTGAAGCTGTTCCGATCAATTTGATCGTACCCGCGCCCAGTATGAATAAAGCGGCTCCAATATTAATTCCGTTAGAGCTCCCCATCACTGCTGATATCGTCGAAGCGGTGATGTTGATCGAGGATCCTCCAAGGGCATTCGTCGAGGAAAACGAGCTTGAGTTGTTGAACCCGTGGCTTCCAGCCCCTATCCCGCCGACGATTTGGATAATGGCCGTGACCGAGCCTGCGGTAGAAAAAGAGCCGCCGCAATTGATTCCGTGGCTCGAGATGCCGCTGCCTCCTTGACAGCCCGTAACTGAAACGGTCCCATCGTTGATTGTCGAGCCGAATGTCACAGGTCCGCTTGTCCCCGTTGTCCAGGGAGCAGTCCACTCAATTCCCATGGCACCTGCTCCGCCCGATGCACTAGTCCCGCTGATATTGATCGCTCCCGTTACGCTAGTAATTGAGCCTAAAGCGCCCATTTGGAATCCGTTTGCGCCTACGGAAACTCCTGGAGGGGCGATGCCCCCCATGCTGATCGTCCCTGAAACACTACTGACAGGAGCATTAATGTTAACGCCGTTCGACCCTGAGGTGCTTAGAGGTGAGCTCGTTCCTATCAAGCGGATATTGCCCGCTCCCGTTGTTGAAAGGGGGCCGTCTATTCTGAGTCCATGATTTGCTGCGAGGCCTCCTCCCATTGAGGAAGCCGTGATGTTGATCGTTCCACCTCCAGTTGATCTAAATATGTTGAAATTATTAAAACCAGCACCCGATACAGCCGCTCCTGCGCCGCTGACGATTTGGTTGGTGGCCTCTATTGATCCCGTTGTCGAAAAGACTTGCGACGAAAGGAGTCCGGTGGATCCGTTGCCAGAGCCTCCCCTACAACCAGTCACGGTGACAGTGCCGTCTGTAATGGGGGCTCCGAAAGTCACGAGTCCGGTTGTTCCAGTTGTCCAGCTCAAGGTATGATTAAAGCCAAACGAGGAGGGGAGGGTTGATGCGCTTGTTCCACTTATATTGATCGCTCCCATTGTGCTGGTGACTGGGTTCGCGACTGTAAATTGAACTCCAACACCCGCACCGGTTGCCCCTAGAGGAACGGCGCCTCCGATGCTGATGGTGCCGTTGGGACTGTTTATATTTCCTGATAGTGGTATCACAAAAACCCCCCTCGATGCTCCAGAGTTTGTAGCAGAGGCTGTTCCTATCAAGGTGATGTTTCCGACACCAGTTGTCGATAAAGCTGAGGAAATAAATACTCCGTGCGAGGCTGTAGCGCCGCCTGCAGTTGTCGATGCTGTGATGTTGATTGTTCCTGCATTCGTGGAGGAAAACGAGCTCGCGGTGATAAATCCATGGCTTCCTGTCCCCGTTCCGCCGATGATTTGGTTGATGGCTGTAACTGATCCCATCGTCGAAAAGGTGTTTCCTACATTCATCCCATGGCTGGCGCCGCCTGAGCCTCCTCTGCAGCCGCTCACTGTTCCAATTATAGATCCGAATGTGACCAGCCCCGTTGTACCTGTTGTCCACGCGAGGAGCTGCGATACTCCATGCGATCCCGCTCCGGTTGCCTGGCTCCTGCCGCTTACATTGATCGCCCCTGTCGCACTTGTAATCGCATTTAATGTATTGAGGCGAACTCCAATGCTCACACTCGTAGGTCCAAGCGGCACATTGCCCGCCACGCTAATCGTTCCAGCTCCAGAGACGATCGATCCGCCGTTGATATTGACTCCATGGCCCGACGCAGCAGCCGTTGAAGCATTCCCCACCAATTGGATATTGCCTCCGCTCGAGGTCAATATGCCGCCAGCGGAAAGGGTGATGCCTGAATTTGCCGCAGCTGAAGTTCCATTCGAGCTGAAGTTCATCGCTGTGAAACCGGTGGTCGCGCTCGAGCTCGTAATCGCTGCGCTAATAGTTAAAAATGAGGCAGCTGTTAATGTGAGGGTATTTGCCGTTGCCCATGATAAGGGGCTGCTCACTGTGATTGAGCCGGTGTTGGCTGCTGGCGTTCCCACAGTTGAAATCGTCAGAGCGCAGGTTAAAAGCTGAGTGTTGACAGCGGTGTTGAGGATCTGGTTAATCGCAGGCGCTAGTACTGCGTTATAGATCCGAGGAGGATTGCAGATGCTAAAAGTTCCTGTCGTGGCAGCTGCGCCGATTACGAAATCATTCGGGTCGAGCAGCAGATTGCCCATTTGCCCCATCGGAGCGCGTCCATCGACGATGCCGTGATATTCAAGGTTGGGAGCCGATACCTCCGCTTGTCCGCCGTTGCCGCCGAATTCTCCGCCTCTTACGCTGATCTTTCCATAATGGAGTGTGGCTTCATCGCTCCAGAATACGACAAGTCCGCCATCGCCATTTTCAATGGCATCGGCTTTTACTTGGGTATCGGGGCCGGCCCAGGTGATGTGCGCGCTCGGGAAATTTGGATCGCCTTGGAAGCCGCCGCCGATGAGCACCTCTCCGCCGCCGCTCTTGCCCGAAGCATCAATCGATGCGCACTCAGTGAGGTGGACGATATCTCCCAGAATGTGGACCTGTCCGCCTATGCCGTTAACGTTTGAAGCATCGATGGTCCCCGAAACTTCTGCAAGACCTGATTCAGCGACTAAGAAAACACGGCCCCCTTCCACATGAAGAGAGGTAGCACTGATGCTGCCTGAGCTTTGGATCGCTTTTTCGTATGGGTTTTTACCGCTCTTCAACTCGACGAGGAGAGCTTCAATCGAGCCTGCATTGAGAAGTGCAGCCCCTTCGCATTCCTCTAAAGAGTTCATGGAGGGCTGGATCAAAATTCGCTCTTCCCCCTCTATTTGCAGTAAGACTTCGGCGCCAACTCCCAATCCAGCATGCGAGGCTAAAATGTCTCCATGATTCTCCACTTTTCTAGCGATTAAGGCGACTTGCCCTTCCGGGCATGAGATTTGCCCTAGATTTATCACAGAATGGCCGCTGGTTCCAGAGAAGAGGAGCGCGCAATCGCTGAGAAAGTCGGCATCGAGAATATCGAGCGTCGAGGCGATGAAGGAGGCTGCTTCGATGCGCGCGCCAGGGCCGATGAGAACGCCGTTCGGATTGATGAGATAAACTTTGCCGTTTGACAGGAGGCTCCCCATAAGGGCGCTTTCAGATCCCCCGATCACTCGGTTCAGTACTGAGGAATTGGAATTGAGCTGATCGAAATGGATTGTTTCTCCCAGATCGGTGGAAAAGCCGTCCCAGTGAATAATAGCATGGGATCCGGTCTTGATTAAGCAGGTGTTAGCGTCAGGGAAAGCGGGCTGCGATGCCTCCCCCGTTACAAGCTGAAACCCGGTTGGTTTTGCTCTTAATGGAAATGCCGCGGTAAGAATCCCGAGGCTAAGCAAAAAATACTTATACATCTAACGAGTGTTTTTACCTCAGTGCTCGAATTATTACAATCCTTTTGAATGAATTATTTTAAAGCGCGCAACCCTGGTTTTTGGTCTTCGTGGGCTAGCGTGGCGCGGGTTGGCGTAGGTTGGCGCGGGCTAAGTCGGCCGTGGATTTTTTGAATTCCACGAGCTCGGATTCGCCCTCAATAGCAAGTTGTTTCAAATCATCTAGATCCATGATGGGAGGTATCATAAAATTATTTTACACTTTCTGTATAGGCCGATGTTGCTTCAATAGCTCAGGATGGCGGAGAAGTGGTACTTGGAATGGCGCCCTTCGATCTCTTGTGGAAGATGATGGAGCTGATAGCCCCAGTCAAAGCGGACAAACGCGTAGGTGCCGATCGAATAGCGGATGCCTGGACCGACGCTCATTAAGAATGCGCTGGCTGGATCTCCGTGCGCCGTTTGGTGATTGATGGCGATCCCGTAATCAAAAAAGCCCAATAGTTCGCATGTGTGTTTTGCATTTGGACAGGATGTAGGAGTAAAACCAAAGGGCATTGTGCGGAGTTCTACTGTTGATAAAAAGGCGTTGTCCCCGTTGACGATCCGCTCGTCGTAGCCGCGCACTGTGCTGTAGCCGCCGATGCCGAATTGTTCGCTTGAAAGGAGGTTTTCATTCGCCCATTGTCCGCGGAGAATAAACGAGAGTGCGGCCTCGCGGGGGAGCTTGAAGGTGGAGGTCAACACCGAGCGGGTATACATGTAATGGCTAGTGGCGAAGGTCCGCAAATTTTCATAGGAAGAGAGCCCTTGATGGGCAAACAGGTTGCCGGGCGACCAATAGAATTCTGTTTCGAAAATGACTTTGGCGATCGAATTCTCATATCCCAAATTGTAGCCAAGCATCGCTTGCGTAATGACGGCAATCCCGTCGATCAAGATGGGCGTTTGCCCAAAAAGCATGTTGTTATTCGTCCACTTGTAGTCGGCGCCGATGGTGAGTTCATGTAAAAAACTGTAAAATGGGGGCAGCGGGATGTCGTAGCGCATGGAGGCTTGCCAGCTGAGGCCGGTGCTCTTAAAACGGGAGTCGAGAACAAGGGGCTTTACACCCGAATAGCCGCCGTAAAAGGTGATCGAATTGCGCCAGGGGAGCAGAATGTTGTAATTGAGGGTGTGGGCATAAAACCTATTCCATTCGGTCGATTTTGTGAATTGATAGGAGAGGGTTTGGTCGAGATAAAAGGCGTCGCCCCAGTTGAATCCAGCAAACACTCTCCCCATTCCGGTCGAATCGATCCCCGTATTGTCCGCGCCGACGTAAGGGCGTAGGGGAAAACGGTCTTTGGTCACGAATTCCAGATTGGTTGTGCCGTCGAGTTTTCCTGGAGTGAGGACAACGTCCGTTTTTCGGAAGGCGCTCCGGTTGATCCAAAATAGATCGGAGGACAATGTGCGTGTATTGATCTCATCGCCAGGTTTCAGATGGACATATTTCTCCATCCTTTTTGCGCTGAACCATTTGTTCCCTCTAAATACAACTTCTCCGATTTTCCCTTCGGTGACGATGAGCTGCAATTTGCCGTCGGTTAAATCTTGTTCGGGCACATCGACTGCGACAACGGGACGATCCGATTCGCGATATGAGTCGATGATGGTCTCTTTGATCGCTTCAATGCTTTCCACTGTGAGCGGCTGGCCGACAAAGTTGTTTTCCAATGTCTGAAGCAGTTCGTCAGAGGGGGCGCCTGTGAGAGCAATTCCCTTCAATTCGGAAATGAGTACTTCTGCCTGAAGCGAAGTTAGGGCCAAGAGAAGGAGGATTATTCGTCCCATTTTTTCACACGGTCGGTTTTGGGGTTGTGCTGTTCAGCATGGATTCTTCGGTTGATAGTGTAAGGATAATAGGATTGATCTGGGAGTATCTCAGAGAAATTGAGCGACCAGCGGAGCAGATTGTCGTAAGGCTCGCACATCGTAAATAGCTCGGCCGAGGCGGTCGTGAGAAAGGGGACGAACTGAGAGGGGGGGAAGTTCTTGTAGTATACGGTGTAAATGGGGCTTTTTGAAGTGCTATTCGGCCCGCCGAAAAAGGTAAACCACTGTTCGGTGCTTGTGTCGACAAAGAGTGTCCCAGGGGCAAACTGCACTCCGTTTAAAGCGGTGGGTCCGTCGATGGTGTTATTCGTCCGTACTGCGGTAAAGATGCGGAGAGTGGATGTGCCGATAACTGTTGCGCCTAGATCCAAGATGAAATCGCCGCCCGTTGCGTCCCAAATGCCGCCAATGAGGCCGCCAAGCCCTTGCTCATCGACGACGAGGGTTGTATTGGCCGAGGTAATGGAAGCAATCGCAGTGAGGATCATGTCGTTGTCTGCGAGGATGGTGATATCGCCCAGTGTGGAGATCGCTGTGTTGATGGTGACATCGTGGAACGGGTCGACGAGGATATTACCCGATGTTGAGACGAGGAGGCACGGCTGAATGGGGAGATAGGAGAGGTCCAGGGGAGTGGAGATTACAAAGTCTGCAGGAGTTCCGTCGGCGAATTTGCTGGCTGCTCGGAGGGTCAGATCTCCTGTGGTCGTCGTGAGCGTAATCCCATTGACAGCAGGTCCTGGTACGCCTGCAAAACTTGGGTAGGGGCGCGTGTCGATGAGGAATGCTCCCTGTCCGCTTCCTGTTGAATTGGCATTGAAGATGATGTGTCTATCGCTAGTAAGGTCGTTAGCAATGGCAATATCGCCGGCTGCATTGATGGTAGTTCCTGCTCCGCTAAAAACGGGAGGAGTCACGATCGATTGTAGATAGGCTCCGTTTGTTTGCGGCGTGCCATTGCGGAAAATAACGCTGCCCCCGGTAGAAGTGATTGTCGAATCGTTTCCTGCTGTTGTCCGTATTCCGGCGATGGCTATGCCAGGGCCCGGCCCGCCGATCGCGTGGAGATCGCCGCCTAGCGTGATGGATTGAGTGGACGTACACGCTATGCCAGCATTGGCTGTGGCTCCAGAACCTGCCTGCAAGGTCAAATTTTGCCCGATGTCGATTGTTTGCGATCCAGTAGTCTGGATATCTGCGTTGGCCATAGCGATCGATCCAATAAAAGTCGCACTTCCTCCCACGGTCAAGACGAGAGGGCCGGTAGATAAAATTCTAGCTGTGGATCCGTTAGCCGATCCAGCGAACGCCTGAAGATCTCCTTGGACTGTGATCGTCTGTGTACCGGCTATCGTATGGATAAGGCGGGCTGACGAACCGATTCCAAGTCCTCCTTGGAAGGTGAGATTTCCCAAACAAGAGATCGTTTGGGGGAAACCAGTAAGCGAGGTCACTTGAGCAACACAAGAGAGTCCCATTCCCCCATTTAATGAAATGGATCCTTGGGTAACGTTGATGGTTTGGGGTCCGCTTGATGCGATTTCAGAGGAGCAGCCAGTGGAGCCGCCTGCCGAAACTGTCAGATTGCCGCTGGCGACAGTGATCGATTGCGAGGCTCCTACAACACCGTTGCTAATCTGTGTCGAGCAATCCGGAAAGTTGCCCGATAACATGACCAAATCCCCCGCAAGGACATCAATCGTAAGCGCTCCGCCATCCGATCGAATATAGGCTCCGTTGCTATCCGATGTTCCGCCGTTTAGAGTGAGCGTTCCTCCTGTGATCGAGGTAGTTCCGGCAATTGTTCCTGCATTGACGGCGGGTACATTGAAAAACGAGTGGCCTATGTCTGCGATATTGTATTGCGTACCTGACACAACACTGCCGGCGCCGCCTGTCAATGTAATCGCTCCGATGGGAACATCGACAACCATATTCCCGGAGATTATCCCGTCGATTGTGCCTGTTCCTCCAAATCCGCCGTGTCCGATTTGCGCTTGGCACCCTTCAGGTCCTTCCCCACCTAGCAGGGTCAAGAATCCATTGGGGACTGATACCGTGATGCTGCCGCTCGCGCAGGCGCCCAGGGACGTAAAGTTGGCGTTGTTGCCGATGTGGCCGATCTGCGCTTGGGCATTGCTGTTTAAGGTGGCTAACCCAGCCCCACCAATGATAATTCCCATACCCGTTGCAGTAAGGGTGATATCGCCTACGGCTTGAGCTGTCGGTGCAAAGATGCAGTTGTTTCCCCCATGTCCGATCCGGGCGGGAACTTCCGCTTCGGCTCCCCCGAGGATAAGATAAGTCGATCCTGTAACCGAAATAGCCCCGTTCACTTCCAATGTCGAGTTAAAGCCCTGGCCTCCGTGGCCGATCTGCGCCCAATTCGCTGGCGCTCCTCCCCCTTCTAACCGGATTTGGCCGCCTGCTGCGACACCGATCGCCCCCAATGTTTGGACGGCGTTGGTTACTGTATCTCCGCCGTGGCCAATCAGTGCGTAGTTAAAGGCGACCGAGGGGTTGGGATCTGCCCGCACAAAAATAGTTCCGTTCGGAGCGTTTACACTCGTTGCGCCAGTGATGTCGTTAACCAGATTGATGAGGCCATACGCTCCATGGCCAATATGCGAGTAATTCACGGTGCCGGGACCCGCATCGACAAAGATTGACCCACCTGTAGAGGTGACCGAGATATTTCCCTGAAGGCCGTTGAAAACGGAATCATTCTGCCCATGCCCGATTTGGGCACGATTTCCGAGTGTAGCCGCTGTTTGGCCTCCCGTGAGATTGATATCGCCCATCACCGAAATGGTGATCATCCCTGAGGTATTCATCGTATTCGCGGTGATGCTCATGGGGGCGACCACGTTGCTCGCTCCCCCATGCCCAATGATTGCAGGAGAAGGACGAGGTATAGCACTCGGCCCTGCCCCGCCTTCAATGGTCAAACTCCCCATAGGCGCGAGCAGGGTGATATCGCCGAAGACGTTCGCTATATCGTTATGAAAATTGAAGCCTCCATGCCCCACTTGGGAAAAGCAAGCCGGGCCCAACCCACCTTGGAAACTGAGAAACCCAGTATCGCTAGTGACCGTGATATCGCCGTTGATTCCATTCGTCCTGGCAGGGCCCGTATCGACTGGAGCCGATAGTCCGTGTCCGATCTGCACGAAATTAAAAATCAGAGATCCGCCAAGCATGGTGATATTAGATCCAGCATGCACGATGATCGGATCGGAGATGGGCTCGGTAGATACAGTAATCTGGGAAGCAAATCCTCCGTGGCCAATCCGAGCCCAACTAACTAGTGCTGGGCCGCCTATTAATTCAATAATCCCTGCCGTAGCCTCAACGGTGATCATCCCGTTGATCGGATTCGTCGTGTTCGAGACAATGATGCCGCCATGCCCTACCTGGGCATAGCACTGCCCCGATGCGCCTCCCTCAAGGTGGATTCTTCCTGCAGATGAAGTGAGTGAAATAGCCCCTTGAAGGCCGCTGAAGAGAGAACTATCTTGTCCATGCCCGACCTGGGCATGAGAACTAAGCGCCATACCGCCTATGAGATCGATATCGCCTGCAGTCGTAATGGCGATGGTCCCTGAAGTATTCATCGTATTGGCAGTAAAGGGAGCCATTCCGTCAAACACGCCTCCATGACCAATGACTGAAGAAGAAGTGCCTCCCAACCCGCCTGTTACAGCCAGCGGCCCAAGCGTTGCGGTGAGCGTAATATGGCCAGAGACCGGATTGGCGATGTTGAAGAAATTGTGACCTCCGTGTCCGACTCTGCAAGTATCCCGATCAAACGAACCGCCGACGAAAGCGAGACCCCCGGTATCGCCTGTGATCGTTATGTCTCCGCTGATCCCATTGGTGGTCGCGGCGAGGGGAACTGCTGTACTCGAGATTCCATGTCCGATCTGCACCAAATTAAAATCCACTCCCCCGCCTAATAAAGAGACATCTGACCCAGAAGTGATGATGATGTCGCCTGAGAAGGCCGCAGAATTGACGGTCGTGCCGTCGCCGATCCCTCCGTGTCCGATCCGAGCCACGCAAGAGGTCCCTGCGCCTATGCCTCCATCGAGCGTAAGAGAACCTGCCGTGGAGGTGACATTTATGGTCCCGCCAATATCGTTTGCTGTCGGATTTGCAAGGAAGGCGCCGCCGTGGCCGATTTGCACATACGATTCATTGGAGGTCCCCGCGGCAAGAGTCACATTGCCTCCGCCATTCGCCGTAATGTCGATCGTTGCATTTGCGCCATCGAACATTGTCGTCCCTAATACAGCTGTCGCCACTTCGCCGTGCCCTACCTGAGCAAAAACGCGATTCGCCATATCGTTTCCCCCATTCAAAACCACATTCCCTACGCCCGTCCCACCCGTCGCGGCATTAATAACGATCGGACCCGTCATGGCCGACCCGGTAGAAATATCTCCATAACCCACTTGAGAGGGAAACATAGAAACGAAGTCTCCAATCGTAATCTGTCCTGCCGTGGTCGTCAGAGTCGTCGCACCATCATAGGACCCCACCATCACTTTTTGCCCCGCGACGGCCAGAGTATTGTCCAATCCGACTCGAATATCATTTGCGGCGGTCAGAGTGACCGCTCCAGTTGAGCTATTGAGAATGGAGGCCGCGACATAAATGCTGTCGTCGGCTTGAAGCGAGAGCGACGTCCCTGAAGTCCAGAGCACATCCGCCAAGACAGTGATGACGCCCGTTCCGAAAGCCCCTGCGCTCGTTTGCACGACAACATCATTTCCGAGCACATCGAGGGAATTGATGATATCGGCAACGTCCAAATCTCCTGGCCCTGCGGCAGGGTTGTAAAAGTCGGTCGGAGGGCCTGGAGTCGTTGGGTAAGCGGGATTGCTGGCCACGCCATTGATCGTCACATCGCCTGGATCAAGTAAAAGAGTGCCCGGCTTTCCCTTGAGCGCCCGAGTTGTGACAGTTCCTCTATACGCCAGCTGACCGCCCGATACTTCGACAAACCCGCCATCGCCTCTCAGAGGCCCGCCTTTCGCCGACACATCGCCTCGAAAGACTGTATTTTCCTCAGACCAAATGATGACGCGCCCGCCATCGCCGCTTATAAGAGCGTCGGCTCTCACGACTGGGCCTCGATCCACCACCGTTTTCCTGGCGTTGTAGATAGCGGGGTTTTCTCCTTGGAAATCTCCTCCGATCAGAACTGTGCCGCCGCCGAGATTCCCCGAAACATCGATATCTCCGCCAGATAGCCAAACATTTTGTCCTAAAACATGCACTTCGCCGCCTGTTCCATCGGTATTTTGCGCATTGATTGAACCTTTTTGTTCTACGATCCCTTTTTCAGCGACGAGGAAAACGCGGCCGTTTCGGTTCTCAATCCCTTTCGCATTGATTTTGCCGCTTTGCCGAATCGCAAATTCGTACGGATTTCCGTTTGCTTTGATCTCTGTTTGAATTGCGGTAATTTCTCCGCTTTGGTCAACCGATGCACCTTCTTGCGAGGAGGGGCGAATGAATAATTTTTCTTTTCCACCGGGCTGCAGAAGAACTTCGAATCCGGCAGCTAGGCAGGCAATTCCATTCGGAGCTTCAATAATTCCCCGATTCTCCACTTGGTGTGCAATGAGAAATACATCGCCATCTTTTGCTCTGATCGTTCCCAAATTGACCATCGTCCCAGATAGGCCCCCCTGAAAGGCGATGTCTCCGCCTTTTAGGAAATCTTCGTCCAGAGCGTCGAGCGTGGAGGCGATGAAGGAGCCGGCATCGATGCGGGCATCTTCGCCGAAGACGATTCCGCTTGGATTGATGAGATACACTTTGCCATTTGATTGGAGCTGGCCAAAAATTTGGCTCATATTCCCTCCCGTCACTCTATTGAGAACGGCGGAGTCTTTGCTTGGCTGAAGAAATTGGGCGATCTCATTTGAGTTGATCGAGAAATCTTTCCAATGGATGATCGAATTGTCCGAAGCGTGGATCTCGAGAATCTGCCCATTATTGAGAAAGAGCGCATCGCCGTTCATCACTTGCGGATCGGTGGGATTCGCCGCGAGGAGGGAAGTTAGGCTAAGAAAAAGGATACAGCGGTTCATTTGGCTAATAATAGAGGAAAATATTTTTTTGTAAATTTATTTCTAGTAAGAGCGGCTTCCCTAAAAAGGGTGATTGTGTAAAATGAAGTTAGACTTCAGATTTGACAAGGCCTTGTGTTTAAGAGAGATGTGTACAGGTTTCTCCTTAAACTTAACAAAGAACAGGATACGCAAGATCGCAAGCGGCAGGATACATAGGATTAATTTTGTTGTTTTTATACCGATTCTTGAATCAGCTTCGGTATAACCTCTCTTAATAATAATAAAAGAAGTTGACGACGGCGTTGCGGAACTCTGCGCTATTGCGGCCTAGCGCACTGAACCAGCACCCGCCGACGATTCCGAGATTTTCGCTAAAGCCGTATTCAATGCCTGGACAGAAACTCAATGTCTCGGCAGAGGGGAAGCCAACTTCAGCTGGGTCGCCCGCGTCATCCGTTCCCGGATCTCCGGAGAAGGAGGTGAGATTTTCATGACTCCAGAGGCTGTCGAGCGCCAAAGACCAGTTCTGATTCAAACTGTATTCAAAGCTGCAGATGGCTGTGAAGGTGTCGCCCGGTTTGACATGCCCATTTGTATCTAATCCACCGCCGTAAGCATTGAGACCATGCACAGAAGTACTGGATGGAATCCCAAATTCGCCAGTTAAATTGAATGAGAGGAAGTGGCTATTGTAGATGTGGTAGACTTTGAAAAAAATTAGACTTAAGTAGGTGACAAAAGAACCATAACCGGTCTGATCGGTCAACAACTTATCAGGATCAAGCCTTTGATATTTGCCTGTTGGAAATAGTTCTCCAACGGAAAACAGTATGCCAGGAAACCAACCTTCTCCATCGCTAGGGTAAAGCTGTATATCGAGCGCAGCATAAAGGTCGCCGAAGCCTGCGGAACGGGCTCCATCCGTCCAATTCACCGCAAATTGGGGGACAATCTGAATGTCCATCCACGAAGTGAGTCCAAAATAGCCGTAGAATTGAGGGGTGAGAGAGTAAAAATTGGGAATGTCGTCCACATTCCAATTCTTGTTGTACTCGCCAGTCTCTATGCTTAAGAGAGGGTAGATGTCGATCTCAAAACGTCCATAAGGAACCGCATATCCTAAGGGGGCGATCAGGGTACCGGTAAACCAAGGAACTTGTTCTCCAGGTTCTTCTTCTATGGGAACTTCAGCGGAAAATGCGTACGCAGCAAATAGGAGTAAGGATAATTTTTTCATGGGATATTTTTATCATTTCTTTTGTCAAACGACAAGGAAATCTTGTATGCCGACGATAAAAAAAGCCCAAATTCCGACTAGAAAGTGGTTGATGCAGCAACCAACCAGCGTCCTTTGCCGCGCATACATCCATCCCCAGTAAACACCGTAGGAGTAGACCAGGATCGCGAGTGAAAAGGAGAGATGGAGATGGATCATGCTGAACGGGAGATTCGAAATGAGTATAGCTTGTAATGTTCTGTGTTTTCCGATCAAAAATTGCTCCAGGCTGCTTTGGATTGCGCCGCGGAAGATAAATTCTTGGATCGGAACGAAGAGGACGTATAGTCCGATCAGAACGGCAAGCGCCGCCGTGCTTGATGTGTCTGATCCTGAAGAAACATGGAAAAATTTCAAATCATAAAAGGCTGGGAGAAAGTTCATGACCAGCCATTTTGTTATAACCACAACGGCAAAAAGGGGAATGCAAAGTATAAGCGATTCTACAACGACTCTCTTGCTGCCCCAAGTAAAGCCATATAGGGTCAACGGATAGCCGCTTGATTTGATCAGCATAAACATAGAAATTGCAAACAGAGCGAGAATCGGAACTGAAATGATCGTAGACGAGATCACCTGAACATCTAAAATAGAGATAATTCGAGTTGCGTAGACGTATAAAAAGATGAGACCGACGAGATGGACAATGAGATTCCCAAGTCCCGATCGAGCCTTCGTGTGCTCTAAATTAGCTGAGATATTCTCAATCACAATCTCATTTTCTTTCTTCAGCCTCTCCATCAACAAGTCGGAAACTCGGGATTTGAGCTCTAAATAAAGGGGATCATTTTTTTCTATATGGAGAGAGATTGCTAATAGGCGGGTGGGCTTCAGGGCTCTCGCCGAAGCTTCTCTATGCCCCTTTCTAATGAAGGCCATTTCGCCGACGATCTGCCCACTTCCCAGCGAACAGATGACCATTTCCTGCCCATTTGAAGAATTTTTCTTCAATATCTCGACAGAACCATCTTCTATTAGAAACAAATCTGTACTCGCATCGCCTTCCTTTAAAAGAAATTCACCTTCAGCAAGATGGATTTCCCTGACATTGGAAACGAGATGGCTCAGCTGACCGTCGTCTAGGTCTCGAAAGAGACTGATCCGTCTTAACTTGGCGCTAAATTTTGAAATGATCATAACTTCGTTTTATATGCAGGGAAATATATAATTGCAATTTCACAATATCGCGCCTCAAGCCTGATTGACAAATAAATGGCCATTTGCAAGTGTCCGAAATAACAGCGGGTTCTTCTTATGCGCTTTCCTAATCTAAATGTATTCGCCTTTGCTATTTTCGGAATTCTTCTCGTCTCATGCGATGTTGAGAAAAAAAAGGAGGCTGAGGTCGGCGTCACAACCTATATTGTTGAGCCTAAGACGATCCCATTAGCTTTTGAATTCGTCGGAGTTTGCCAAAGCTCCCATCTGGTCGAGATCCGCTCCAGGGTCCAGGGTTACTTGAAAGATGTCGCCTATACCGAGGGGGCCTTTGTCAAAGAAGGGCAGCTCCTTTTCAAGATTGATCCGAGGGAGTTTGAGGCGCGAGTCGCTGAGGTTCAAGCAAGTCTGGAAAAAGAGCAGGCTATTTTGTGGTCTGCCGAAAAGGCGGTCGAGCGGTATAAGCCTCTTTACGAGCAGAAGGCGGCGAGCCGGAAGGATTGGGAAGATGCGACCGCACAGCTTTTAGCCCAGCAAGCAAGTGTTAACTATAGCAAGGCCAAGCTATTAGAGACCGAATTGAATTTGAGCTATACAGAGATCACTTCGCCGATATCTGGGATCACTACAAATTCGAGGTCGCAGGAAGGGACCCTGATCACTCCTGCTGTGAACGATTTGCTCACCACTGTTTCTGTGATTGATCCGATCTGGGTGAACGTAAATGTCTCAGACTCTTATTTTTTAGAGAGCTCTCAGGAAATTGCTGATGGGACTCTGACCGTGCCAAAAGATTACCGCTTCACTGTCAGCCTAACTCTAGCCGATGGGACAGAATATCCCCATCAGGGAACGGTGAGCTTTGTTTCGCCTGTCCTGAATCCAAGCACTGGTACATTAAGCGCTCGAGGGGTCTTCCCGAACCCAAAATCCCTCCTAAAACCAGGGCAATTTGTCCGGACTCGCATAAGCGGAGCTGAACGGCCGAATGCGATCATTGTTCCTCAAAGCGCTGTTATGCAGGGAGAGACAGGCAGGTTTGTCTATGTGATTAATGGGGGCGGCAGGGTCGAAAGACGCGAGGTCGTAACGGGTTCATGGTACGAAGACTCTTGGATCATTAAGTCGGGCCTAAAAAAGGGCGATGAGGTCATTCAAGAAGGGGTAAATAAAGTAAAAGAGGGGATGGTGGTTAAAATCATCAACCGCTCTAAAAAAAGCCGCATGTAATTATGTCGAAATACTTTTTAACAAGACCCGTATTTGCAATCGTCATCTCGATTGTCATTGTATTGCTGGGTCTTGTTTCGCTAAAAAATCTGCCTGTTGAACAGTTTCCAACGATCACTCCTGTTCAGATCCTTGTTACGACCCAACTTCCCGGTGCTTCTGCTGAGGCGATGGCAGATAGCGTGGCAGCTCCTCTTGAAGCTGCCATAAACGGCGTGGAGGACATGATCTACATGTACTCCCAAACAGCTGCTCCGGGGATTGTCAATTTGATTGTTTCTTTTAAGATAGGGACCGATCCGAATCTTGCATTGATCAATACGCAAAATAGGGTGAACCTGGCCCTCTCCTCATTGCCGTTCGAGGTGCAAAAGCAGGGGGTTGCCGTCTTAAATCAGTACCCAAACATCCTCCTATTTATTGCCCTGGAGTCGGAAAGCGAGGTTTACGACGATATTTTTCTCGCCAACTTTGCCAATACAAATGTGGCAAATAACTTAGATCGCCTCCCAGGAGTTAGCCGGGCGCGCGTGTTGAATGCGAGAGACTATTCAATGCGTATCTGGATGCGGCCGGACAAGCTGGCCCAGTTTGGCCTTACCGTCTCTGATGTCGTGGCAGCAGTCCAGGAGCAGAACGGAACCCGGTCGATTGGCCTCATCGGCGGAGAGCCCGTTACCCGGCCGAACCAATTAACTATCCCTGTCAACGCAAAGGGTAGGCTTAAGGATCCAAAAGAATTCGAGAATATTATTCTCAGTGCAAATCTAGATGGGTCAATGGTCTTTCTCAAAGATGTAAGCCGGATTGAGCTAGGGGCTCAGAGTTATGACCTGATTGGAAATTTAAATGGGAAGCAAGGAGCTTTCATTGGGATTTATCAGGACGTTGGCGCCAATTCAATCGATGTGTCAAGCCGGATTAAAGCTAAAATGGATGAGCTTGCCCGCTTTTTCCCAGAGGGAATTTCTTATAAAATTCCGTACGATACAACTGAGTACATCAAAATTTCGATTTCGCATGTTGAAAAAACCTTAGTTGAAGCGGCCCTTTTAGTCTCTTTAGTCATCTTTATTTTTCTCCACAGCTTTAGAGCTTCGTTTGTACCAATTGCGGCGATGATTGTTTCGATTACAGGGACATTTATCGGAATGTATCTCTTAGGCTTTTCCGTCAATACGCTGACCCTTTTTGGGCTTGTCCTTTGCGTGGGGATTGTCGTTGATGACGCGATCGTTGTTGTCGAAAATATTGAAAGAAATATGCGCGAGAAAGCCCTCTCTTCAATGGATGCCGCTGTCTTGGCAATGAAAGAGGTTTCCGGCCCTATTATTGCAACCACTTGCGTTTTAGCCGCTGTCTTTATACCCGTTTCCTTTATTGGCGGAATTCCGGGCCAGTTCTTTAAACAGTTTGCAGTCACAATCGCCGTTTCAGTTTCAATTTCTGGTTTCGTGGCCTTGACATTGAGCCCAGTCCTTTCTGTTCTCCTATTGAAAAACGCCAAGGGCGAAAAAAAGTGGGGTAGTCTCTTTAATGGGGCTTTTGAGCGGTTTACCAATGTCTATATTCGGGGCGCTACGTGGGTGATTAACCGACCTCTTTTTGCCACTGTTTTCTTTCTAGGAATGCTTGCCGCAATTGCCGCTCTTGTTATGGCAACTCCACTCGGATTTGTCCCTAAAGAAGATCAGGGGCTTGTTTTAATTTCATCCAATCTGCCGGATGGAGCGAGTTTAAACCGGGTCGACAAAGTTTCCGATGAAATTGAAAGGATTTCTCTTGCAAATCCGGGGATTTCGGATGTCCTCTCCTTTTCCGGCTACAGCATCATCGAATCGATCCCGAGAACGCAGATGGGCGGCTGTTTTCTAAATTTAAAAAATTGGGATGATAGAGAAAGGAGCTCGTTTGAAATTATCGATGAATTAAACGAAGAATTCTCGAAAATTCCGGAAGCGGGTATTACCGCGTTTAACCCTTCCGACATCCCTGGAATCGGCGTTGTGGGGGGCTTTGATTTTTGGATTGTCAATGATGGAGATGCAGATTATTCCACCTTGAATCATTTGGTCGACCAGATTGCCGAAAAGGCAAAAGCAAGACCTGAATTCCAGAAGATTCTCACATCTATTCGGGCAAATGGAATGGAGCTGTTCGTCAATGTAGACACAGCTAAGGCCCGCTCGCTCGGTGTGAGAGTGGATGCCATTTACGATGCGCTTCAAGTTCTTCTCGGATCTGTCTATATCAACCAGTTCAATAAATATGGGCGTGTCTACAAAGTGGTAGCTCAAGCAGAGCCCAGCTTTAGAGATACTCTTGAGGACATTGGCGATGTCTATGTGAGGTCCGACAAAAATGAGATGATCCCCTTAAAGTCGCTCGTCATCCCCCGATTTTCAAGCGGCCCAACGTTGTTTCAGAGGTTCAATGGATCTCCCGCTGCTTTGATATCTGTGATTCCTTCGATTTCCGATTCGAAAAAAATCATGGCGATTATGGAGGAGATTGCGGCCGAAGTTCTTCCTCCCCAAATGTCTTACTCCTGGGGCGGGCTCGCTTTTCAGGAAAAAGAGACGGGAGGTATTTCTACCATGGCCCTTTTAGGCTCGCTCGTCCTTGTGTTTTTAGTTTTGGCGGCTCTTTATGAAAGATGGACTCTTCCACTATCTATTTTGATGGCGATTCCCTTTGCTGTTTTTGGGGCGTTTCTTGCTGTTTGGCTCGCGCGTACCACCGCAGACATCTACTTCCAAGTTGGAATTGTGACGTTGATTGGCTTATCTGCAAAAAATGCGATTTTGATTGTTGAATTTGCCAAAGAGAAAAGAAAGGAGGGGAAGGAAATCACAGAGGCTGCCATCGAAGCTTCCCGCGTTCGATTTAGGGCGATCATCATGACATCTCTTGCGATGATTGTCGGCGCCCTTCCTCTCATCATCACATCGGGAGCGGGAGCCGCCAGCAGGAAGTCGGTAGGCACAGGCGTAATTGGAGGGATGGCGATGGCCACTTTTCTTGCGATCTTCTTCGTCCCTATTTTTTACAAGGGAATGGAACGGCTATCGGAAAGGTTCAAGAGGGGAAAATAATGCGTTTTTTCCTCCTCATATTATTCGTCATGACCTCCTGCAATTTTAAGCCCCGCTATACCCGTCCGGAGATGGAGATCGGTCAAACTTTTAGATTTGAGATGGAAAACACGGCTGAATATGCGAATGCGGCTTGGTGGAAGCAGTTTCAAGATCCAGAGCTAGACAATCTCATAGAAATTGCCATTAAAAATAACCAAGATTTAAAAGTTGCGACAGGCCGCGTCTTGGAGTTTTATGCGCGATACAAAGTTGTGTTCTCTCAATTTTACCCTGAGATTGATGCAGTTGCAAATGTCGACCGAATTAAACTTTCCAAGGATGTAAATTTTCAGCCTCCCATCCCTGGCGTTCCCCGGATCAACGATCTCTATTCATTTTTGTTTAAACTTTCTTATGAAGTTGATTTTTGGGGGAAAATCCGCAACGCGAGCGAATCAGCTAGATCGATTTATTTGGGGCAGGTTTATTCGCGGAAGAATGTGATTTTAACGCTCGTAAGCAGCGTTGCAGCGTCCTATGTTCTCCTGAAGCAATATAGTAGTCAGCGCCACATCTCAGAGCTCACCTACAAATCAAGGCTGAAGTCGTGGGAGATAGCCAATCTCCGATACGAGGGGGGAATCGTATCTCAGCTTGAGGTAAAGCAGGCTGAATCTGAAGCATTAGTTGCCGAAGTGCAAATCAAAAACTTTGAAATTCTGGTTGCGAAACAAGAAGATTTAATCAGCCTTTTATTGGGCCAGGCTCCCGGACCTATTTCTCAGGGAGTTTTACTTACCAATCTGGTCCTTCCGCCATCGATTCCAGCAGGCCTACCGTCCGATCTGCTTGAAAACCGGCCCGATATCCTGCAAGCGGAAGAGCGGATCTTTGCCGCGAATGCGGAAGTGGGCGTTGCAAGAGCTGCCTTCCTCCCCTCATTTAGTTTGACCGGCATTAGCGGGCAAAGGACAACCTCTTCCAATGAATTTTTCGATAGCTCAGCTGCCCTTTTCGACTTGGGATTGCAAGCCTTTCAGCCTCTTTTTACCGGATTTAGGCTGACCAACCAATTGAACGAGTCAGAAGCGGTCCTCTATCAGGCGCTCCATGCCTACCAGCAGACGATTTTAACTGCCCTAAAAGAGGTGGACGATGCCTTGATCGAGCATCAAAAATCGCAAGAGAAACTAGTTCTCCAAAAGCAGCGCGTAGCATCTTTAGAAGAGTATTACCGGCTTGCGAATTTACGGTATTTCAACGGGCAAAACGATTATTTAACAGTATTGGATGCTGAAAAGTCCCTCTTCATCGCTCAATTGGAACAGGTGTTGACAGAAGGAGATCTCTATCTCAGCTTGATCTCTCTCTATAAGTCTCTTGGCCAAGGGTGGAAAGTCGACGATTACCTCGAGGCTGATTTCAGTAAGAAAGATAGAGAAGTGATCGACGCCTATTGATCCTTTAACCAATGGGCTATTCTTTAGGACTTAGGCAATTCACTGAGAGCCTTTTGGATAGCTCTATCGAGATCAGATGGCGCTTCCGCCGATAAGCAGTGAACCTGATGCCCCTTCTCTGGTCTGAGACCTGGCATGTAAATCCGATATTGGGGAGCAGCAATTACGCGATCGCCCCCAAGGAGCACCCGTTCACTTTGCGCTTTGAGGACAGGGTCTTGCGTACCGTCACCCTTGAATGGGAGCCCGTATGGTTCAGAGCGGTAGAAAACTGGTTGAGGTTGATCTTTAGGAACGCAAACCAAAAACAGGTTGCCGCAAGGAGCATTTTGCGGATTTGCGGATTTAATTTTTTCTAGGCAACTCATTAATTGTGCATCTGATGCTTTTGGGTACGCCTCTTTCATGGCAGCTAGAGTTGAAGTATCAATTTTGCGGCGCGAAGGTTTATTTTCAACCAAGAAATGTGTCGCAGATTCATAAGGAGTTATATCGAAGGACGCATTCACCGATAAGAGATCTTGGCTCCCTTCTTTCGTTGCATCTAAACCTAACATCAATTGACCCGAGTTCTCAGAATAATCGGTAAAGCCTTTCGCTGAACCAGCAAAGGGACGAAGCATTTCAAATCGACTCAGATCGGCATCAGGATTTTTGGCTTTTTCCAACGCTTTCAACAAACGGGGAAGATAGGTGCAATTGGAAGGTTGTCCATGGAAGAAGACGTAGTGAGTGTCTTTATAAACACTTTGCATTTCCAAAGCCTGAGCGAGGACAATCAATGCATGTTTATTGTATTTCGCTTTTTTAGTTAAAGCAGGCTCCGTTGCCGGATTCAAAATTCCAACAGCTCTTAAGCGGAGCAACTCAGCATCTGGATCCTTATTTCTCGATTGATGAATCAACTCAATAGCTTCGTCTTGCCATCCATCCTGATTCTGAGCGCGTAATTCTTCTATTTTTGCATGGAGCTCGCGGCCTGAAAGCGGCTTATTCTTAGCTGTACCCAAGAGCGCCTCGCATAAATCTGCGGTTTTTTCGCAGCTCCCATCGGAAAAACAGAGACTGACCCGATCTTTTAGACAGCCGGCTAAATAGCCCACTCCTAACAAAGCATAGATCCAAAAGGTAACAACTCCAACAAAGAGCTTAAGAGGCAGAGTCGGAACCTTACACACAATATCGTTATGATATTGGGATAAGAAAGAAGGGGGTTTTATAGTTACTGCAGCCATAATTAATAATTAATTGTTTATTAATATAAGTATAACAAATTAATTACTATTAGTCATGTGTATAATGTAAATTATTTTAATGGTTGAAAATTAGGTGATTATGTATCGCTCCACGTCTAATATGTGAGTAAAACGTAAGTGCATAAAGCTAAATTGCTTGAGATTTAATTCGGGTTGGTTGTGGTGCGCAAGTATTTGGCTGTGAGTGTTTTATGTTGTGTTGCTGTTTAAATTTAAATATTGATATTAATTAAATATTGGTTTAAAATTAACATGGAATATATTAACTAATGTGGTTTTATAATGACTTCAGTCAGCGGCATGTCTCAAGGTGGTCAAGAGGGTCCAGTCAATTGGTCATCTGAGGATGAAAAGGAACTTGGCCTTTGGGCCGGAAATGACTCGCTAAGAGTGGAAGCTGCAGTCCGAATTAGCTACTGCGCAAGAGCTGGAAATAAAGAACTGAATTTATCAGGTCTTGGTTTAGATTCCCTTCCCTTTTGCATCGATCGACTTGCCCTGAAACACCTAAATCTAACTTATAATAAATTAAAGCCGACAGCTTCGGTCATCTATTTTACAAGAAAATACAACTGCAGTACGCGGGGCAATGAGTTGCTATTATCCAGGGTGCGCGAGACTATACGGGACATTTTTGTTAAACCTCCTTCACCGCTGCATCAGCATATGTTAAAAATCCTTTCGGAGGGTCTTACTACAAATGCTCAAAGGGAAACTTTAAGACTTAAATTGCCACGGCTCCGCCTCCAGGATAAGGATGTGGGAGTAACCCTCACAATCCTTACAAGACTTCCAGCCGATCAACGGTCGAAAGTTATTACCATCCTATCTGAAATGCAATTGCCTCAAGAGTTCACGGTCGATGGACTCCAATTATTGAGCGAGATGCCTGAGACTAAGCGACTCTATTTTAAATTTTCAATGGAAAAATTTTCTGAAGCGGATAGAGGTTATGTTTTACAAATCATTAGTAAAATTCATCCGGATGAAAGAGTGAACTTAATCGGACAATTTAATCGGCTTCGTATGGATATATCCGATTGTTCGTCTGGGCTTGAAATCCTCAGTAGGATTCCCGACTTAGAACGAAAAAGTTTCATCGACCAAGTAAAGGAACTCGAACCTAGAGGCAATAGCTTAGATTCGCTGAAAGTACTCAGCCGAATTTCATCGAATGCGCGAGGGGTTTTTATCGACCAGTTCAGTCGCCTTGAGTTGCAACGTCAACTGCCTGGCCGAGAAGGGCTCCACTTTCTTTGGGAGATTCCCGCGGGAAATCGGGATGAATTTATCACTCAGTTTAATCTCCTCGAACTGTTACCGCATGAGAAAAGGGAAGCATTTAAATCCATTGGAGAACACGTTCCGGGTGAACACAGAGCTGAGTTTCTTCTTCAGTTAAATCGTCTTCAGCTTCCACGCGATCATAGGCTAGAGGGGCTCCAAAGGGTATGTCAGGTCAGTGTGGAGGAGCGAGCGGGCTATATCGAACAGGTTATCCAGCTTAATCTGTCCGAAGCAGATAGGTTGAAATGGCTCGAGTGTTTGCAAAAGATTCCTGCGAATGAGCGCGTGGAATTTATCAATCAACTGAATCGTCTTCCTCTTTCATCGGAAGCTAAAAAATCTCTACTCGCGGGTTTATCCGAATATAATCGTGACCAACGACAAGAATTGATAACTGTAGCTAGAGAGTTGTCTACAAATTATCCACATGTAGCGGTAGACAGATATATAACTATTTTTAGACGTATTCCAGCTGATGGAAGAAGAGAGTTTCACGAGCAGGCATTAACGTTATTTCGTATATGCTCATTTGAGGACCCCATCCAAATTCTTCAGGACTTTGCATTGAAAAGTAGGGAAAACCGAACTGTATTAGTAAGAAATTTTGTAGATCTCTCGTCGCACATCCCGATTGAAAATCTTCAGTCTATTTCGGCAAGACGCGAGTTGTGGAATCATTTAATCCAAATCCGCAATCCGGCAGATGTTCTGGCCATGGCTACGCAATTGATTGGCACATACAGACTTGAGCGTGCAAATCCGATTACAGTACTTAAGATTGCAGAACGGATAAGACAAGATGGGATGCCGCAGTTTATCCAACAGGCAAATAATCTAATGTGTCGTGGGATCAGTTCTGATCAAAGGGTTCGATTGCTTGAGCTTCTTGCAAGATTTCCTGAAGGCATTAGACCTATAGCAAGCCGTCAATGCAGACCCACAATGGGTTATGAAACCCATTTTATGACTAATTCGAGAATTGAAGATTTGGAGCGGTTTTTTCGAAGTATAGAACAGCGGAACCTTCAACAGCCTCCTAGAGTTGTGATTGCGTCTCAAAGACCGAGAGCGGTTCCTGGGTTTTTTCAGGTTAATCCTGTTGAGTTATCTGCCAATCCAACAGCAATCCTCATGAGATTGCCGGATGCAATTTCCTCAAACAGAGGCTCATTTCCTCAAGTTATGCATGTTGCCGCTGATGGGCGCGATCTCCCAGGGGTGGATGCAGGGGGGCTTGGTAGATCCCTTGCTACGGGGCTATTCAGAGGCGTGTTTAGGGAAGGCCAACAAAAATTGCCATTTGCTACGCATAATGAGTTATTTATCCCAAAAATTAAACCCAATGAACACCTAGATCTGACCCAGCAAGTTGCATGCTATAGAGGGGTCGGAGCGATGTTTGGTGTGGCATTAAGAAATCAAGCGCCGCTACTGCGAGTTGGACAGGAGATTCATCCTTTAGTATTCAAGATGATGCACAGTCTTTCTCATCAGGAGATGGCCCAAATCAGCGATCAAGGTCAGATACCACAGCCACTCACTAAAAAACTCCGAGAGATTTACATCAAGTCCATTTATCCGAGCTATTCCAGCGATTTGGTCAGCCGCATTGCAGATCGAACTGCTACAGAAAATGACTTGGGAATGAGTGTAGATGATTTTTACGAAGGCATTGGAATGGATGAAGTCATTTGTGCAACTGGGGTGATGGCAAAATCGATGATTGGGGATCTTACGGCCCGAGAATGGGACGGGATTAAAGGTGCTTCTCCTGCTGAATTCCAGACAAAGATTCAAGGATCTCTATCTTCGGATGGCGTCGGTGGAGCTTTAAGGTTTTCAGACGGGAATACGCGAGGAATAGAAGCTTATCTTAGAAGATGGGTTGGAGAGTCAACCCCTCAGAAACACGGAGACTTAGTTGAATGTACGACTGGACTTCGAACTTTGCGCGACGGAGAGCAGCTTAATGTACGTATCTATTCATACGAGGGTAACCCCGGATTTCATACATGCGGTAGAGTGATGGATCTGTATCCAGTCGCAGACTATGAAACTTTCAAAACTAATCTTGAGAACTCCATGACAGCATGTTTGGGCAGCGGCGGCTTCACAACGGCGTAATTATGTAATTGCTGACAAAATTGCAATTATCATATTGCTAAGATCATGCAGCGATATATTCTGATCTTTCTCGCATTGCTTCTGGTGCACGGATGTGTTTCGGTCCCCTCGGCAGACCTAGCTAATGCCAGAGAGTCTGTCGGTTGCGATCAAATTGTGGCTGACGCCTTGGATACAGGGGAGTGGGATAGGGGAGGTTGGCCCGATCGGGATTGGTGGAAGGGATTTGAAGACCCAACTCTTTCCAGCTTAATAGAGTCGGCGTTGGAATTCAGCCCCACGCTGCTGAAAGCCGAATCGAATCTGAAATCGGCCTACCAGGTTGCGCTTCAAGTTAAATCAAAACTATTTCCCACCGTCGCCTTCGACGCGGACGACAATTGGCAGCATGTTTCCCGCTACGGCGTATTGCGCGGGTTTATCCCCCAAGTTTATCCCCCCGTGCTAAATGAGACCAAACTGGGACTCAACTTCAACTACGAATTCGACTTTTGGGGAAAAAATAGGGCCCTCTTCAAGGCGGCGCTCGGTCAGGCAGATGCCGAATTTGCGGAGAGACTGCAGGCGGAGCTCGTCTTAACGACTTCCATTGCCTACACTTATGCCGAGACTCAGCTGCTTTTGAAAAAAAGGGCGCTTCTCCAAAAAATGGAGAACAATCTGAATGAAATCTCCGCCATCCGAATCAAGCGAAAAGCGATCGACAATGCTTTGATCCAGTTGCAGGCATCATCTAACAGTCTGGATACAGCTGCATCCCTTGTACAAATAGATCAGGTGATTGCGGCCCACATTCATAAATTAAAGGCATTATCAGGGCAGAATCAGGATTCTGAGATTGAAATCACAAGCCGTGCTCTAAATCCTTTAGTTCTCGCCCTACCTGAGAACTTATCTCTGGATTTAATCGCCCGCCGGCCTGATCTGATTGCTCAAAAAGCACGGGTGGAATCGGCTTCAAAGGAAATCAGCGCAGCGAAAACAGATTTCTATCCAAACATCAACCTGAGCGCATTTTTTGGATTGGATAGCTTCTTCTGGGACAAACTTTTTACAAAAAAGAGCTACAACGGCTTTGTCGCTCCAGCTCTCCATCTTCCCATTTTCACTGCAGGACGATTGAAAGCTCAACTGAGTGAGAAAGTGGACCGCTTTAATGAAGCGGTATATGCGTATGATGAGCTGATTTTAAAAGCGGCTCAGGAAGCGGCTGACGCCGTCACGAATATCCACAGGTTTTGTAAAGAGACCGAAGTACGGGAAGAGTCGCAACAAGTAGTTCGGAAGCAATTCGAATTAACAGAACGGCGCATGCAAAACGCCATCGACGACCGGATTTCCTACCTAAACGCTTATAATGCGCTGATTGAAATGGAACTGACCTTTACTGAAGTTGAGTATGGGAAGCAGCTCGCTGCGATCGATTTGATACGGGTCCTTGGCGGAGGTTTCCATGAATGAGGAAGAGGAGCACAAAGCAGCTATCAAAAAATGGGTCTCGATTGTAACGGCCCTTTTCCTCGTTGCGCTCATCGTTTTCACCGTTGCTTGGCTTATTTGGTGGCGTTTTGAGGAAGAGACGGACGACGCTTATGTGAACGGCAATATGATTTTAATCACGCCGCAGCAAAAAGGGATCATCACCACTATTTTGGCCGATAATACGCAGCTCGTTGAAGAGGGCCAACCGATTGTTGAACTCGATAAAACTGATTATGAAATTGCGCTCAATCGGGCGAAAGCTGAACTTGGCAATGCGGTTCGGAGCGTCGTGCAGATGTTTGTGAAAGTGAAAGAGCTGGAAGCGAAAAGAGATGCGAGCCGAGCCGATTTTCTAAGAGCTTGTCTCGATTATAAGCACCGGAGAGAGTTGGTAGACGACCAAAGCGTATCTGTGGAAGAGTTTGAACACAGCCAGACATCGGCCCTTTCTGCATTTTCTGGATACAAAGAAGTTGAGCAGGAACTCGAAGCTGCAAGAGCTAGGGTTGGTAATACCACGGTCTCAAGACATCCGGAAGTGGAGCGGGCCAAGGCAAACCTCCAGGCTGCCTTTTTAGAACTGCATCGATGCGTCGTTCGGGCTCCTGCCAGAGGGATCATCACGCAAAGGAAAGCTCAAGTAGGCGGGTGGGTTCAGGCGGCGGACGCTTTAATGTCGCTCGTTCCCATTGATCAAGTTTGGGTGGATGCCAATTACCGAGAGGTTGATCTCAAAAACCTCCGAATTGGCCAGCCTGTTCATCTCAAATCGGACATGTATGGGGATGAAGTGATTTTCAAAGGGACCATCGTTGGGTTGAATCCAGGAACGGGGAGCGTCTTTTCGATCCTGCCGCCACAGAATGCTTCTGGAAACTGGATTAAAATCCTCCAGCGGATCCCTGTAAAAATCAGCTTAGATGCTGATCAAATTAAGAATTTTCCTCTGATGCTCGGCCTTTCGATGACAGCTACCGCCTATACGCGGGATCGAACAGGACAGCGCTTGTCCCGAACAGTAGTTAGAAAACCAATTTATAAAACCAATGTCTATTCCCAAGAGCTCGAAGGCGTTGATGAGATGACCCGCAAGATCATCGCAGAAAACATTGTCCTAAATGACTATAAGTAAATTCACTTCAGGCCAAAGAAACTTCCTTTTCATCTGCCTTGGGATTGCCACGTTTATGGTGTCGATCGACTACGCGATTGCAAATATTTCGATTCCCTATATAGCAGGGGATCTCGGCGTCAGCAGCGATGAGGGAACCTATGTCATCACCTGGTTTGCAGTCGGCAACGCGCTGGGTCTTGCTATGACTGGCTGGCTTACCAAAAGAATAGGGGAGATTAGACTTCTCCTCTTCTCGATTGCCATCTTCACCTTCTTTTCTTGGATGTGCGGATTTTCACTCAACCTGAACATGCTCGTCATTAGCCGCTTTCTACAGGGCTTGACTGGCGGCCCTATTGTCCCCCTGGCCCAGAGCCTTATTGTAGAATATGGAAGCCCCGAAACGCGCCGAAAGGATCTTGCAATCTGGGGCGGTATTGTGATTACCGCGCCTGTTCTCGGCCCTATTGCCGGCGGATACATTTCCTATTGGTATTCATGGCCGTGGATTTTTTACATCAACATCCCCATCGGGATTTTTTGCGTTGCCGCCATCTGGGCTCTTATGCGCGGGATGGAAGCAAAGACAGAGAAAGCTCCCGGAGATTATCTGGGAATCGCGCTCCTTCTGATTGGAGTTACTTGTCTGCAAATCTTCCTCGATAAAGGACAGCAGTGGGACTGGCTTAATTCAAACACGATCCGCGTCCTGATCGTTGCCTTTGTTATGGCCTTTATCTATCTTGTTTTTTGGGAGTTTTGGAGCCGAAGCCCTCTCTTGAACCTACGCTTATTTTCCATCTCTTCTTTTACCGTATCGATTCTCTGTCTCATCATTTCCTATGCCATTTACTTTGGCACCATTGTCCTCATTCCCCTTTGGCTGCAGCAATATATGGGCTACGACGCTGTTTGGGCGGGGATTACGGTGGCAGCCCTTGGGATCGGCCCCCTTTTATTTTCCATATTCACTCCGATGGTTATTAAGAGATTCGGCAATATTAGAACTTTGATATTTGGATTTGTCATTTTTGCAATTGGCTGTTTTTACAACGCCTATTTTACAACCGCAGTGACTGCTTGGCACGTTGCATCCGCCCGTTTTCTCTTTGGACTGGCGTTTGTTTTCTACGTGAACCCGTTGATTGGGATGAGCGTTGAAGACATTCCGGTAGCGGAGCTGCCGAATGCGACAGGGATTTTCCACTTCATCCGCTCGCTCATTGGAGGCATAGGGACGGCAATTTTTAAGACTCTTTGGGAGAGGCGCACCATATACCATCATGAAACCATCGGCTCGAGCCTCACCCCGTTTAACCCAACCACACCCCAAATCCACACGAGCGCCCAATTGGCTGAGCTCAATCAGATGGTGGATCAGCAAGCGGCCCTTTTGGGCATCAATGACTCATTCTATTTGATGGGGTGGTGTTTTGCTGGGCTGGTTCTCTTTCTCTTGGCTTGGTATGTCTGGACATGCAAAAACAAGAAGGACCAGCCAGAGAAGGCGGTTCATTCCGCATTAGAATAGGGAGTATTATACCGCTCGTGATTCAAGAATCTTCTTGATAAGCATTTTCCTTGACCCGTAAACTGTTTGACATGAATTTTTCAACCACCCGCGAACAAAGTTCGCTAGAGAACACAGAGGGAGAAAATAATCTCACAGGCAAAATCATTGGGACGGCCAAAAGCATTCGTTGATTTATACCGATTCTTGAATTACGATCGGTATATTGATCAATTTCAATGTGAGATTATTACGTGAGTGGATACGTCGACTTAAAGTTTAATTAGCTCTGTGAGCTCTGTGTTCTCTAGCGAACTTTGTTCGCGGGTGGTAAAAAATTTCCCGATTCTTCAGGTGGTTTGTGTATAAGTATGATTATTTCTGCGGATTGCCCAGAATGGCGTAGGCGTTGACCTGTTTGTCAGTCCCAGGCAGTGGCAAGGGGCCTAGAATCTTAGAGGGGAACTCATTTTTCAGGGCATTGAAAGTAGATTCGCTCACGATAATTTGTTCGTTTAATTTATGAGTCGCCTCTTCTAGGAGTGAAACGATGGCAATTGTATCGCCAATAGCAGAAAATTCCATCTGCTTCTCATATCCAATGGAGCTGACTAGCGCCTCGCCGGTGTGGATCCCAATACCGATTTCAACGACAGGCTTCCCTTCATTTTTCCATTTGGCAGCAAGTGTGGTCATCGCCTTCTGCATTTCAATAGCTGTAAGAACCGCATTTCTCTCTTGATCGGGATCTTCTTCAGGAACTCCGAATTCGACCATGATTGCATCGCCGACGAATTTATCAAACATTCCATGATGCCTGAAGACAATTTCCAGCATGGTATTAAAGTATTCATTTAAAATAGAGACGATCTCTTCTGGAGCCATTCTTTGAGATAAACTGGCGAAATTGCGGATGTCGGAATTAAAAACGGTGATTTTCCTCTTCTCTCCGCTTAATAGAAGGTTCCCCTTGACCGCTGCGATCCTCTCCAAAGCATGCTGCGATATATAATGGGCAAATCCAGCTCTTAACCGCTCTTTCTCTTGGAGTCCCTTGCACATCGCATTGATCGCGTTCGCAAGCTCTTGGAATTCGTCGTCAGTCATCAGCTCTACGCGAGTTTTTAGATTCCCCTGTCCAATTGCTTTGATAGACTCATTAAGCCGGCTTAAGGAAAAAGTAGCCCGATCTGCCAAATAATTGGCTCCGATGAAAGTCAGCATGAGAGAAATTGCAAGCGCAATACCACCGCTAAAAATGAGTTGGTTAAGGACGCTATTAACAAATGCAGCGCTGATATCAACGCCAATCGTCCCTACATAGATCCCCTTGCTATTATAAATAGGGGCGTAGCCTGTAAGCCATATGCCCCATTTATCCTCAATCATTTTTGGGTAGGAGTATTGGCTATTTGTGTGTTCGTAAAGAAGGTCATCCGTTGCTCCAGGATTCGGATCGCCGGCATGCGAAACATCATTTTCAGACTCTTCCGGATCGATTCCAAAAAGGAACTTTTTTGGATCGGTTGGCGAAGGGTAAGTGATGTAAATGTACTTAACGTAGATATTTTTATTTCGATTTGCGTCTCGGATTTTACGCAGATAACTGCGAAGATGTTCATAGGCGGGCTTTTTTTCGTCATCTCTGACTTTAATTTGCTCGACTAGATTGCCATCGATTTCGCTAGCAGCCGATGCGGAGATAGACATCGCCTGGTTTTGGAGTTGTTTGAAGACGTAGCCTCTTGCCTGGACGATGATTATCGTCAGAATCAGGATCGTAATGCAGAACGAGATTCCCAGAAAGAATACATACAGCTTGGAACGGTATTTCATCAAAACTCAAATAGTGCGCGGACGTTGAAGCCTCGGAGTTCAGCTCCGACTGGAACGTCTACGTTGTTATTGTTGAGGAAGGAGAGGTTGCCTCCGCCCAATGTAGATAATTGCCAGACAGCCCGCAGTTGTAAATGGTACTGGTTATCGGCGAACCACTCATCCCATACAGGGCCGATTTCAAGTCCGAAAAGGCCTACTGAACGAACCTGGCTCAATTCCCCTTTCTGAATATGGATTACATCGCCTAGAGCGGGACGGGAAAGCGTTTGGTTCGCTTTCATTGAAATTTGGGATGCCTGTTGAGTGATATTGAATCCGCAGTATACGGCAAAACTGTCCCAAGGCCGGGCAGTGAAATCAAGACCTAGCTTGGGTCCAATCGACCAAGAAAAGCTTTCCCCATGCATATTTGAAATTTCAAAAACGCCGCCTGTGGTCGTAAGTTCATATTTTGTACGGAGATCGCCATCGATCATGATGCTGGAAAGGGCTATGTAAGGGCGCAGTGCGAGGTAGCGATTCACTTTGAAAGTGTATCCAAACTGCATCTCTGGGAAGTGGTAGTGTAAATGCATGGACAGTTTAGCCAAGCTATATGTGGGAGTAGATAATGAGAAAGCGTCGAGCCAATTAAGGGGGAGGAATGAGGTGGAAAATTGGGTGACGGTTCTATGGGGATTCGTATAAAACCAGGTGTATCTTGCAACGATGTCAAAGGCTTTTTGTTCTCCGAAGGAAAAGGCAAAGCCAAGGCGGTATCCCGAATCGTATTTGAATTTGGGAGAAAAGCTTCTGCCTGTTCCTGCGACGTTCACTTCAGAGAGAACTCCGTTGGTCAATCCTATCCCATCCCGTCCAAATACGAGAGCCGGCGTTGTGTATTTCCAATATAGGTATTCAACAAACGAAACACTATTGAAACTCCTGCAGTTCTCTACCTTAGGTCTTGGCGGCGGGGGGCAGCATCCATCATCTCCAAGCAGAGCACTAAATGAGAGTCCAAAAAGTAGGAGAGCTTTTTTCATATGACATTCGGCCTTGGTTGACTGAATACGGATGCTATCATTTTTTTGAATCCGTTGTCAATAATCCAATAAAGCATTAAGTTGAAAAAAAAAGGAAGAATCATGGATCACACTCTCAGGAAAATCACGACATTCGGACTAGTTTTTGTCATTTTTCTCCTCTCCGGGTTGTATTTTGCTAGCGGCGGTATGGTGTGGGTTGCCCATTCAAGCCTGCCCCACTCGTTCCTCCAATCTGTGGCTACAGTTCTCGCTTTTTTTGTCGGCGCGGCAGCTCTTTACCGTTTTTATTCAGAGCAAAGCACAAACTACATGCTCTTATTTGTCGGAGTTGGCTTCATCGGCACCACTGTCATTGATGCATTCCATACTATTGTCACAGCTTCGTGGTTTTTAAAAACGTTTCCCAATACCCATCACACGGTTGTTGAGTGGAGCTGGTTATCCACCCGGATATTCTTAGCCGCCCTGATGATTCTTAGTTTGTTTGGGTTATATAAGGAAAAGGCAGACGGTCCCGTAAATACAAGACCTATTTACATATTGGTTAGTATTTTAACTCTTTTCATCTTGATCGTATTCATCTTAGTGAACGTGCCGCTGCCAGTATATCCAGAGAAATTTATTACCCACCCATTAGAATTGGTGCCAGGAGTCCTTTTTCTTGTTGCATTGATCGGTTACTTAGCCAAAGGAAATTGGAGAACAGATAAATTTGAATATTGGATTGTTCTCTTCCTGATCACGAGCGTGGCGTGCCAATTTTTCTATATTGACCTCTCGAGAAAATCCCACGATATGCTCTATATTGGTGCTCACGTTTTGAAAATTATAGGTTACGGAATGGTTTACTTAGGGGTTACATCGAAAGACGTAGCAGCCCAATAAAAGGTTCGAATAATGGGCTTCATCCAATCATTTATTTTTAATAGAACTGTTCTTGGCCTCCTGATAGCCGCATGTTTTGTCGTAACAGGCCTCAATCTCTATTTCGACAGTTCGCAAGCCAAAGTGATTAAACTGGCCGCTTTGTCAACAGCGAAAGACAACGTAGACATCATCGCTCAGCTAAAAGGGAGCGTCGAAACGCCGGAAGCGATCAATAAGAAGTTAAAAGAGGCTAAAAGCGATCTGAGCCTCCAAGTTTTTACTTCCAGCACCTTGAAGGACCAGTTTCAACGCGATGCTTTCGAGTCGTTAAATAAAAGCCCTGAGCCTTTCTACAGCATGGAGGTTTCTGAACAACAATCTCTCTTGCGCTATGCTGTGATTAATACTGTTTTTGTGGAAGGGGATGCGAAAAGCTATTTAGAGCTAGTCATTCCTATGGGGGATTTGGAAGCTTTAGCCACTCAAGAGTCGATCAAAACATTGTGGGTGTTAGTTGTTTTGGCGATCCTATCATCCGTTTCTTTAGCTATTTTCGTTGGGTTTCTGCGCCATTCCTCCGCAGTCCTTGTCGCAACGCAGGCGCAAGCTTTGAATGAGCAAAAGCAATTGACCTATGCGTATGGAAGGTTCTTCCCGCACCAGTTTCTCGACCTGCTGAACAAAAAAAGCGTTCTCGATATCAAGCTGGGCGATCAGACGGAAAAGCAGATGGCGGTCCTCTTTGCCGACATCAGGAATTTTACCTCCATCATCGAAAAAAAGACCCCAGCAGAAAGTTTTCAAATCATCAACGATTATTTGCGCGATGTGGGCCCCATCATCCGCAAGCACAACGGGTTCATCGACAAGTACATTGGCGATGCAATTATGGCCCTATTTGAGAAGCCTGACGATGCGCTGTTGGCCACTTTGGCAGTGATGGAGCTATTGAAGCGGGCAGCGGCTTCCACTGGGGGCGAAAAGCAGATCACAGAGATTGGAGCCGGGATCAACTTTGGGACCTTGATGGTGGGGACGGTCGGCGAAGCGGAGCGGATGGACGGAACTGTGATTAGCGATATCGCCAACTCAGCCTCCCGTCTTGAGTCGCTCAATAAAAGTTATGGAACTCATGTTATTGTCAGCGAACAGTTTATAAGCGGTCTAGCGTATAAAGAGAGGTTCAAAATCCGCTTTTTGGATCACATTTATGCGAAAGGCAAATCGAACGGCATAAAAATTTATGAAGTGTTTGATTCCGATCCGCTTGAACTGGTGCAGAAGAAAGAGCAAATAAAAAATGACTTTGAGAAGGCGATGGAATGCTATCGGAATCGGCAGTTTCAAGAGGCGATTGCCCTTCTGCAAGCTTGTCAGAAGATCCTTCCTCAGGACCAGGTTACCTCTATATTTATTAAGCGATGCGAGAAGTATTTGGCGGAAGGTACGCCCGAAAACTGGGATCCAATTTCTAAGCTCTTTTCAAAAGACGACGTTACTTGACTGCATCCGGCGTTGTTCTTCCTTTGCATACTTTTTCAACCCCTGCCCCCTGTTCAAATACCAGTTTCCCACCATACAAACCTGTCAGAATCAAGAAAATGGGTGCGATCCAATAGATCATCGAGCACAAAATCTTAATAGGTTTAATCTCAGATTTTCTCCAATCTAAAAGGAGGCCGGCGCCATACAGCAGCATGGTGGTGTAGGCAAAAAACTCGTGCCACTCGATTGTATCATGCACGCAGAGCATATCATGAATGAAATAGTGTGAGATCTCGCCTGTAATAAGCGCAAGGATGCCAAAACAGAGGCCGATTGTGATAATGAGCCTTGAAAACCAGAAGTACGTATCGTACAACTCAACAGTTTTCGCAAGGAATGCCACAATGCGGAAGGCCGAGCCTAATAGGAGCAGCGCCAATGGAAAGGCCACTACAAGCGGGTGAATTAATTCAGGTCTCATAATACTTTTCTCTGTATCATGCTTGCATGAAAATGGGTATAAGAAATTTACTCCAAGCCTTTGTTGATTTCATATTCCCTCCGCTATGCCTTGCCTGCAGGGAGAGATGTTCCACGAAATTTCTCTGCCCAGATTGCTGGCTCCAGTGTTCTTTACCCGATCCAATTGAGCGTTGCCGCCACTGCTTTGAAGAATTAGACCAGAGAGGCAATCTTTGCGCGCAGTGCCGTAAAAATCGGCTTCTACCCGTTGAGCGCGCCTATGTGTTCGACCCAGAATCTCCAGCCCGCTATTTAGGAACCGAAGCCATCGATGCGATGGCCAGTTTTGCTTTCCTTCAATGGATTCAGCTCGAATGGCCCCTTCCAGATGCACTGATTCCGATGCCAGATGCCGATTCGATAGCAATTGGCAGCGCGCTTGCGCACCTTCTGGACATCCCCTTCATAAGAGCCCTCCGGTCTGATTGCGAGTACAAAGAAGATCGGCTTGAAGAAGATGAAATCCTCCTTCTATTTGATGTTTCAAATTCAATTGAAAGATTGCAAAAGGGGGCGGTTGCTCTATCTGAGGCTTTCCCAAAAAGGATTTATCTACTAAGCTTAATTCCATGCTAATCATTCTCCTAAGTCTGTTTTTAATTCTGGTGTTTCTTTTCCGCGGGCTCAAGATTGTTCCGCAGCAGCAAGTTTGGATCGTGCAGCGGCTCGGAAAGTTCACCCGCCAGCTCGAGCCTGGCCTCAACTGGATCCTCCCGTTTGCAGATGAAATCGCAAGCCGCCACTCGCTGAAAGAGGAGGCGATCGAGGTTCCTGAGCAAACAGCGATTACGCAAGACAACGTGAGCGTCATTCTCGACGGGATTGTCTATGTGAAGATTTTCGATCCGGTAGCAGCTTCCTATGGTGTGAAAAACCCGGTACACGCCCTCACTCAGCTTGTGCAAACCACCATGCGCTCTGAAATTGGTAAAATCCCCCTCGATAAAACATTCGAAGAACGGGGAACGCTCAATGCGAAGATCGTCGAAGCGATCAATGAAGCGGCCATGACTTGGGGCGTCCGCTGCCTCCGCTATGAGATCAAAGACATTAAGATGCCTGAAGATATCCGGAAAGCGATGGAATTGCAGATGACGGCAGAGCGGCAAAAACGGGCCCGCATTCTCGAATCTGAAGGGGTTCGCCAATCCCACATCAACGAGTCTGAAGGGCGTAGACAAGCTCGTATTAACGAATCTGAGGCTACTCAAATCGATCGTGTGAACTGTGCGAAAGGGGAGGCAGAGGCGATCGAAGCGCTTGCAAAAGCCGCAGCAGCCGGCATCGAGCTCATCGCTCAGGCTCTCAACCAAACGGGCGGGGAAAAGGCCGCCTCGCTGCAAGTTGCCGAAAAGTACATTGAGGCATTCCGCCACTTAGCTAAAGAAACCAACACGATTGTTCTCCCCTCGAATCTCCAGCATCCCGGATCCATGGTCGCCGAAGCCATGGCCATTTACGACACGCTCAAGAAAAAGTCCTCCTACCCCCTCAACATATCAAAGTAAAATTGGGGAATGAAAAGTTGAAGCGAAATGAAAACATTATATACTCTCCTTGTCTTGAATTGGAGGATCTATGGTTCGTGTTTTTTTCATTTTGCTAATGGGTATTTCATCGCTGATTGCCGAGATAAAAGAAGCGGCTCGCTTCAGCGATCTGGCAGGGAATGCAACACCAGATACAGTGATCATACTCGATATCGATGATACTCTTATGGCGCCAGCGCAGATGCTGGGGAGCGATACCTGGTTCGAATACCGGCTAAAATCATACCAAGGCCAAGGAAATCCACTAGCTCTTGAAAAAACCCTCGCCGAATGGGAGGCGATCCGCCATTTGAGCCAAATGAGCTTGATTGAGCCGGAGATCTCCAATGTCCTTCTTGAGATGCAGAAAAAAGGGATAGAGATCATGGGCGTCACTGTGCAGGGGCTCGCTCTTGCCACGCGCACCGTCTTGCAGCTCGGCGGACTCCAAATAGATCTCGCTAAAACAGCGCCTCACGGCGAAGATTTCTGCTTCCCAGTAAATGGGCACACTGTGCTCTATCGGCAGGGGATACTGTTTACATCAGGAAAGGCTAAGGGCGAGTCGTTTTTTCAGTTCTGCGAAAGAAATGGCAAGTTGCCAAAGAGGGTCGTGGCAATCGACGATAAGCTCTCCCACCTTCAAAGCCTCGAGAAAGAAGCCAATAAGAGGGGGGTGGAATTCATCGGGCTCCGCTATGGGTTTTCAGATGCCAGGAAAGCGGCCTTTTCTCCAGACATTGCCGAATATCAAATGAGTCATTCCACCATAACCCACCTTCTGTCAGACAACGAAGCGGCTGAGAAAATGAAACAGTCTACTAGTACTCTTCAATAACGAAATTGTTGCGTAATAAGAAATATTTGAGTAAATTGCCACCCTCTATACACAAACTGGTTGAAGAGTCGGGAATTTGCCAAGGAGGCTTCTTGGAATTTTTGTCTGGAGCGAGCGACCATTGCCGATAGGCAAGGCGCGAGTGAAGGCGAAAATTCTGAGATAAAGCCGACGCTGGCAAAAACCGATTCTTCAAGTAGTTTGTGTATAAATCATTGGAGGCGTTGTGGCAGTGAAAATGGTTCGAAGAGATGGACAGCTTGTGGCTGTTCCTGTCTCAGATAAAGAGGGGCCAGTAAAGAAGGGAAGGTCTGCCTCTCTTGGGCCATCTGTCATAAAGGGTACAGCAGCTACCAAGGATGTAAAATCGGGGGCTTTAAAAAAGAAGAAGGTAAAACCTGCCGATGGAAAGATTGGAACGGCTGCCAAGGCGGCAGCTGTAGTAAAGCGGGTTGTAAGCGCGCCTAGAGTATCGCTCCGTTCTAAAGAGATGAACCGCACTGCTCCGGTTAAGAAAACAGTTTCTCGGGCTGCTACACCCAGTACATTCCCGAAAGTCCTTACAGAGCGGGGGCGCGCAAGATTGCCGTTGCTGGTTAAGAAAAGGTCGATGACCCCTATTGTAGGAAGATCGGCCCCTCCCACCGCAAGGGTAGCGCGGGCAGCTTCTGGAGCTTTGCGGATAAAAAGTACAACCCCTCTTGAACCGATCCGTGCAGCAGGGGGAAGTGTAGTCCAGCCAATTCGCATTGAATTTCCTCAATATGCAGCGCCTCCTCCGCGAATCCGAGAGACTCCAGACATTTTGACCATGTCAAAAATAGCAGCTAGCTGCGATGGTCGGAATTCTCTCCCGAATGGAGATGTTTTGAAGGCGAAAGGTTTTTCAGCTCTTCATGGATTCGATCTCACCGGCAATGTTTCGTACGTCGAATTAGAAAGTTTTGTCAAAGAGTTCCCGGAGATGGGGATCATCTCTCTCTATAACTGTCCCGCTTTGGATAGTGTCGTTTGCCTCCGAAAATTATTGGATGCAGAGATTCTCTATTTGGGAGAATTGCCCCGAATACCTGCATTAATGATTAAAAAATTACTAGCCCCGGGGAAAAGGGAAGTGTGGCCCAAATTGAGGGAGGTGCATTTAGCAGGGATGCAGGTAGCAGATGAGTGTTTGGAGTCGTTATCTAAAATGCCCTTATTAAAAAGCATAAATGTATCAAGCTGCCCTTTGCTCACAGCAAAAGGACTTATGTTTCTGGAGAAAAACAGTGCGAGTTTAAGGGATCTTTCGATCGAATTTTGTCCATTGATCGAACCTTTTGCAATCGAAAAATTCAGAATCAATCGGAGAGATGTCAGGGTGATTTCTGGTTCGCCAGATCCGAGCATTATGGAACTGGCGATGGTTGAAGCGGGTGAAAGGATGGCGGCAACGGGTGTTCGGAAAGACTCACTATTTTTCACCGGCGCAAATATGGCTCTTCAGCGTGAAAAGGCGCGCGTCTTTTACGAAAAGATGTTTGGACTGACAGGATGCGCCGTGCCGCCAGGGATGAGCTATCAGCACATCGAACAGGTGCTCCAATCTTACAAAGCTCACTGCGATGTGGCGGCGGCGTTTTGTGGAGAATTAGAAAGGCAGGGACACTTCTCGCAAGAATCGGGTGTAAACATCCCCCGTTCGGTTCCAGAGGCCCTCATCTTAGCTACGCAAGCCAAAGGGCGCAAATTGAAAGTAAGAGTGCTCGATTTTAGTTACTCCGGTCTCCCATTTATCCCGATGTGTCTTTCCAAATTGGAATGGGACGATCTCGAAGCCATCGATTTAAGGGGAACTCATCTCAAAGGGATGCCATTCATACCGGCTGAATTCTTGAGAAAATGTCCTAAATTATCGCTGATTCGGTTTGATGGGTGCGAACAAAAAATAACACGCGGCTAGAACTAGCCGCGTGGAGTCTTAATTTTAGAAGCCGGCGCCGAATGAAATTTCAGCAAACGGTTTTGGAATTGGGCCGTTTTTCAAAGCAGCAATTGCTGGCTGACTAACATCCAACTGGACGAAGCTGCGCAGTGTGCCAGTGCGGTTCAATTCATAGCCAACGGCTACGTTTGGAATGATCCCAACAAAGTTGGTGTCTTCTGTTTTCACGCCGCCCCATGCTGCGCCAGCGCCAGCATAGAAGCTGTCGACGTAGTATAGGTAGTTGACTTTCGGCACTGTATAGAGATAGGTCCGTTCTTTGCCTTCATCAGTGATTGTTTCTCTTCGGTTGAAAGAACCAGAAATGTCAAATGCTGATGAGCCAGACACGAAACGATATCCCAAGCCGAAGCCAGGAATCATCTCGATGCTGGTTGTTTGCAAATTAGAATCGGAAACACCCATTCTCAAATAACCAAACGATTTGTTCGGAGTTACCTTTTCCTTGATTGAAGGAAGAGCAGGAGTCGTTTGAATTTGTGCGATGTTCGGCAGCACTTCAGGAATTGCCTCTTGAGCAAATCCAAGTGCAGTAGCAAGTGTCAAAATTGCAGTTGTGATTTCTTTTTTCATGTTTACCTCCGTTAAAAGTGAAGTCAATTATCGAATGGCTTGGTTAATTTAGGCAACTCAAATAGTTTTTTGCTGTCAGTGCATTAGGATTCGATATTTCTTCGAACCATTTGAACTTGACGGCGCAACATTTCGTTGATTTGGATTTGATCTGTGACTTTTTTCCACGCGTGGAGAAGCGTAGAGTGTGTTTTGCCTCCGAAAGAGGCTGCGATTTTCATGAGGGAATCGTCGATCATCTCTTTGGCGAGATACATGGCGACTTGGCGTGCTTGGGCAATCTCTTTATGGCGCGATTCGCCTTTGATTTCTGCAATGCGCACTTCGAAAACAGCGGCTACGCTTTTGAGGATCTCTTCGACTGAGATTTTTTTATTGGGAGCGTTGTGCTGGAACATTTCGCTCAATATTTTCTCAACGACCTCCTCATTCAGAGTGGCTGACATGAGTTTTGAGTGGGCGCAGAGTCTATTGATGGCCCCTTCGATTTGCCGGACATTGTTATAGATGTGTTCTGCGATGAAGAAGGCGATTTGATTCGGGATGTCGAGGCCGCGCCGTTCCGATTTGTGCTTGATGATGGCGACGCGGGTCTCCAAATCGGGGACGCCCATATGGGCGACGAGGCCCCACTCGAGGCGGGCGACCATCCTCTCAGAGAGTTTAAGTTGAGCGGGCGGTTTATCGCTTGTGATGACGATCTGTTTGTTTTGATTCAACAGCGCTTCGAATGTATTGCAAAATTCCTCTTCAAAATTGAGCCGGTTTTGCAAAAACTGGATATCGTCGACGAGGAGTACGTCGAGATTACGGTAAAACCGCTTCATTTTATCGATCGATTTATTTCTCAAATGGTCGACGATGTCGTTGATGAATGCCTCGGTTGTGATCGATTGGATCCGTAGCTTCTTATGGTGCTCGCCGACATAGTGGCCGATGCTGTGGAGAAGATGGGTTTTTCCAAGACCGACCCCGCCGTGGATGAAAAGGGGGTTGTACGATTTGCCTGGCCTGTTGGCGACCCCGACGGCAGCTGACTTGACGAACTGATTCGAGGGGCCCTCAATGAAGTTATCAAAGGTATATAGGTGGTTGAGGCGCAGCTCAAAGGTAGGGGCAGCCTCTTCGAGCGTTTCAATAGGTGCGTTCATGGCTGAGGCGGCCGGCTTTTCGGAAGAGATGAGGAATTGGATGGCCGGTTCGCCGGAGGCGAGGAGCGGCAGAAAGTTGCAGAGGACCTCTTTGAAATTGTCTAGGAGATAGTCTTGAACGTAGACGTTTGGAACTTCGAGTAGGATCTTTTCAGGGTTTGCCTCAACAAGGCGGATCGGCGAAATCCAATTCTGGTATTCGGCGGATGAGCACCTGCTTTCGATGAACTCGAGGAATTGAGTCCATCCATTTTTTACTTCACAATCCAGCATGTCATGAATCTATCAAGGAAATGGCCATCGGCGCAAGCTAATTTCTCAGCGGTAAGCGAGGACGAGGGCGGAGGCTTGGGAGGCGATTTCTTTATCCTGGCATTTTTCCAGTTCTAGAACCTGAACCAATCCTTGCCGCTTATAGCCTAACATGAACAATGCTTTTGCTCGGTTGAGCTGCGTGAGCAGGTGCGTTGGATCCATTTTGAGAGCCCTGTCAAGAAAGTCGAGAGCCTTCAACCCATTGCCTAATTGCAAATGGAGCGCTCCGATTGTCTGTAAATCATAGGGGATAGGGGGGGATAGGACAGAAAGGGCATCGAAGAAAGTGAGGGCGACGTCGTAGACGCCCTGTCTAATGTATGAGTAGGCCACATAGCGCAAATCGCCGATCTCTTCTGTGCCCCAACCGAGAATTTCCAGCCAATTCATCGTGCTCATATTAGCCCCGTTGATACTGGTTGCGCCGGGAATTGATGATGCCCAGGGTCCGGTCGAGTTTGCTGATGATCTGCAATAGACTGACGAGCGTTTTTCTCTCCCGCTCATCCTCTTGCTGCTCTTGATTGTCCCTTTTGCCTTCTTTGAAGGACTTATTCAGCGTGTCCTCGAGCGCCTCCAGTTTATCTGAATCGGCTTCCTGTTTCTCATAACCGCCAAGGCTCGGAATCAACTGATAGCTGAATAGCGGTTTGGTGAAAGCAAGCGATTCGGGCGGTGGTTCAAACGAGGCCCAAAGGGTGAGGGTTCCCGGTCTTAAGTACTCTTCGAATTCTGTCGGGAGGTAGGGTTTTACGACCGAAACTTCGGTTTTTTGCGGAATAAAGCGGGAATCTTCGATGAGCTTTGTATCGAGCTGCGCCTTGTCTCTTGCGTAGCGGGATGAAGTCTCAATTCCGAGATTATCTATCGTACGGGACTTGATTGTCATAATTCCTCTCTCCAGCTCATTGTATCAGTGGAACCAATTTTCGGGTATGTGATAACAAGAAATTGATGGACAGACCCTCTCAGTTGATTTACGCACTCGATGAAAAGCCCCCGTTCCTTCATCTGGTATTGCTCGGCCTTCAATACACATGCATGATGTTTCCCTACCTGATCATCGTGGTTATATTGGGGAAAACTCAAGGAGCGGTCACTTCAAGCCCGATCAGTTTCAGCTTGATGGCGCTCGGAATCGCGACTCTATTACAGGCCCTTAAAAAGGGGCCGATCGGTTCCGGCTATCTCGCGCCGCCTGTGATTTCAGCGATCTACTTTCCCGCATCGATGGCGGCGGTGGCCCAAGGCGGGCTCGCCCTAGTCTATGGGATGACGATTTTTGCCGGATTCATCGAGATCTTTTTCTCGTTTTTTCTCTCCTTCCTCCGCAAATACTTCCCACCCCTTGTATGTGGACTGATCATCATGGCGGTAGGATTTCAGCTCGGGCTTTTGGCCATCTCGCAGATTTTTTCCGTTCAAGACTATCAGGATTCCCATTTCAATCTTCATCTCCTGGCATCGGCGGCCACCCTCCTCACCATGGTCATCCTGACTATATGGGCTAAGGGGATGTGGCGGCTCCTCTCGCCCTTCATAGGCGTGGTTGTTGGCTTTATCCTTTCTTGCATCCTCTCCATTATCCCGTCCTTCCAAGACGTTCTCTCTGCATCTTGGGTGGCCCTCCCAAATATTTCGGCAATATCCTACAGCTTCTCCTCAAATCTGATCCTCCCATTTATCCTAGCTGCCATCGCATCTTCCTTACGTGTAGTTGGCGGTGTAACGACCTCGCAAAAGATCAACCATTCTACTTGGATCAGGCCCGATATAAAAAATATTCAGAAAGGGATTTATGCCGATGGGATCGGCTGCCTATTTGCTGGTTTTCTCGGGGTGCCGGGCATAAATATGGCTCCAAGCATGGTCGGAGTGTCCCAGGCAACAGGCGCGACAAGCCGGGTGATTGCCTATTCATTAGCCGTTTGGCTTATAGTCTTGGCATTCCTCCCCAAATTCATCTACCTCTTTCTCGCCATTCCGCTTGCGGTTATGGGGGCGGCGCTCCTTTTTACAGCCAGTTTTATGATCGCGGGGGGCATTGATCTCATCACCACGCGTAAAATCGATACAAGATCGATTCTCATCATCGGGATTTCAATCCTCCTTGGAATTAGCCATGAGGTGATCCCCACCTTTTATTCGGGACTTCCCTCCTATCTCCAGATGTTCACCAATTCACTCCTCTCGATTGTCACCCTCACTGCCTTCCTCCTCAATCTATTTTTCCGGATCAACATTCGGCAGAGCCTCTCCTACGACGATCAGCAGATCGTCGAGCAGGGGAAAGAGTGGAAATTATCGCCTGTGATCATTGAGCGGATCCGCAAGTCGGCAAGCGGCCTCTACGATCAGATTTCTAGAGGATACCTAAAGGATGGGGATATTCAGCTTAGCCTTATTTACGATCCGATAGAAATTGTCCTGAAATGCGCATATCAAGGGGCGCTCCCCAAACTCCGATTCGATATCGACAAGGATCAGTCGATGATTGAGGAGACCTCATTCACCTTGGGTCTTTCGAACTATCTGTCCGAGATTGCGCCTGACGAGATCAAGACGTCGGCCAAGAATGCGTTTTGCATCATCGAACTCTACTTCCACATCTAGGAAAGAAAAATCACAGAGTTACACGGAGAGAAGAAGGAGTTGCACAGAGAAGATAACAGTTATTTTTCTCTGTGTAGCTCCGTTTCGCCTCTGTGAAACTCTGTGATTTCCCTTTCTTAGGTTGATGCGTATGGGGGGAAGCCCCGCATGCCAGTCCAGTTCGCCGACATAGGTAGAGAATCGTTCGTAATTCAAGAATCGGCTTTTTTCACCTCTGCAGTTTTCGATATCATTCAGATTGTTATTGGGTCCTCAGAAATTCATTTCCGGCATGCATAAGCGTTGCAGTCACGATGGGGTCATCTTCTGCTTTGAAAATTCTGGTAATAATCGCAACTACAGCTCCCACGATAAACCCATATAGACCCAACTTTGCTATATGACTCCAATCAATGGAACTTCGCATAACGAAAATAGTCTGAGATCGAAACAAACTTGCAGCAAAACGAGAAACGATACCAGCCACCTGGCCCATTTGATTCACACCAGCGTTTAAATGTCCTATAGTTGATGTAGCAAAGGTTTGAGACGAAAGATTTAAACTCGCAATCATATACATCCTTTTTTTTCAGACAGACAGACTAGCGAAACTCCCAAATTTTTGAAAGCCGATCAAAGGATCAGTCGATGATTGAGGAGACCTCATTTACCTTGGGTCTTTCGAACTATCTGCCCGAAATTGCACCGGATGAGATCAAGACGTCGGCCAAGAATGCGTTTTGCATCATCGAACTCTATTTCCACATCTAATCCAGCCTGTCTGCGGCAATCTCAAATCTCTCTCTGGCAGCCCTTGCTGGTTGCGATGAGGGATTGTATTTTGCAGCCATGAATAAGTCCCTAAATTCCATAAATGATTCTTGATTGAGTGGAGCTGGGAGTTCACGAGCCGGGAGCATCATCTGGTCTTGTTGATTGTGACCATAAAGGATGGGCCACTCGGGGTGTTCTTCTATTGGGAAAAGAAGGTTGAAGTTGCCTTCTGTCAACAGAATAGGTTCTATTTCTGAATCCTCGTTGAGATCAAAAAGTAGGTTGAAATTCGCTTGAGTCAGGAGGTCGGCAGCATGCAAGGACTGAAGTCCCTTGCAGACTTCCCAGATATTCGCTCCGCTTGTGATCAATGCATTAAAGTTTCCTTGATTCACGAGGGCAGGGTTGGCATTACGCAAGGTTATAAGTCCGTAGGCGACCCTCGCAGCATTCGCTCCGCTTGCGATCAGCGCTGCGCGGTTCTCTGGAGTTAAGAGGGCAGGGTCGCCACGATGCAAGGAGTAAAGTCCGAAGGCGACCCATAGGGCATTCGCTCCGCTTGCGATCAGCGCTGCGCTGTTCTCGGGGGTCACGAGGGCGGGGTCGGCAGCATGGATGGTCCGAAGTCCTATGGCGACCGGGGAAGCATTCGCTCCGCTTGCGATCAGCGCTGCGCGGTTCTCTGGTGTCACGAGGGCGGGGTCGGCAGCATGAAAGGTACGAAGTCCGTTAGAGAACG
>JANPFC010000143.1:0-18364 GCA_031423235.1 Chlamydiota bacterium
CAGATTCTTTTGTCTCGTTCTCGTTTGTGTTGCGCTATGAGCTGAGCCCGCTCAGCATCGCTTAAGAAAATCATGCTCAATATTTTGCATGTCAAGCCAAATTTTTATCAAACCGATTCTTGAATCACGAACGGTATATACTGAGTCCGTTTGGGTTTTGAGAATTGGTAATGTCGCAGCCAGTCCAAATTCACATAACCTAACGGGAGGCAGTACCACCCATATTTGAGGCGCTACGGCAACCCAAATTCTGTACTGAAAACAAATCATTTACATGCCTGGCAATTTGATAGCCCACACTTTGACGTGCCGCATCCTGCAGTACAATTTCTGGTTACATGGCAAGCAACTTTTGTATTTGTACTACATGTCAGATCAGTATCAGGTGAGCTTTTATTCTCGTCCTTTATCTCAATGTTAATATCATAAATGTCATCAGGCGATCCAATATTTTTGATCTCATTCCCATTATCGCTGTGATCGAAATTGTCTTTTAGATATGGATTGACTGGAAAATCTCTTCGAATTTGCATAAACCATCCCTTAAACATAACTGTTAATATTAATTTTAATGAGTGCTTGCAATAAACGCTCACTATGGTTAGGTTGAAACTTATATAATCCAAATCAATTTATTGCAATAGATATATCTCCAAGAAGACGCAAAGTCCTTTTGTTTGTAGTCTCTCCAGTAGAGAAAGTGTTCGGTTAGGTCTGCCGAGAAGTCGAGCCGTCAGTTTTTTCGAAAGGGGGCTTATCTTGATGCGATTTTTCTGAATCGTACTTTAAAGGCGCCTACATGAAGTCAATTGACCTTGGTAAGAAAGGTTGATTTAAGGTCATCTAAAGTACTTAGCGGAAACGGCTTTCCAAGACTGTTAATCCAGTTGTCGTCGGCTAAAATAATCTAGAAAATCAACGAGATTTGATTGAGATTGGTTCGAAGGGTTCTTGCCTTATTTTGTCTGCATTTCGTACACTGCCCGGCTTTCTTAACCAAGAGAGGTGTGTTATGGCAGCAGTATCAGCAACAAATTCTTCAGTCATGAATCCAGAGGCAATAGTAGTCGAACAATACCACAAGTTTTGTGAGGAATTCATCGGACACGTTAAGGCGGGAAGATCAGACGCAGCGGACAATCTCTTAACCAGGAATAAAGGGCTCTATGGAGGGTTGCTGGCGCAATACCATCCCTTCGATGCTCAGATCGAGACCCTTTTACAAGATAGATCAGTGGAGCAGCCGTTTGTCCGCATTATCGATATGGCTAGATTATTGGAAATTCACGAGCTTTCGACCGATACGACCCGTGCTTATCAACTCGGAGCGTTAGTTTCTGTTGGCGATATCGACTCTGCAATGGATTATTTAGCAGTCAATCCGGCAATTCAAGATACAGCAGGGATGCTTCTTTCGATTTATGCAACTCTTGAGGGTATTGATGGGCCTCGAAGGGCATTGATGGAAAAAGCCATCCATTTCAACGCTAGGGATGAAACTGTGATGGATCTAGCGGCTGCTTTGAAGATGGGCCCAGAATTTGCTGAAAAGAAGGTTTGAATTAACTGATTCTCATATTCGTGATATATTCAGGTCATGAATCGAAAAATTCTCAGATTGCCTGCTGCTGTCATCAACCAAATTGCAGCGGGCGAAGTGGTTGAAAATCCCGCATCGATTGTTAAAGAACTGATCGAAAACAGCCTCGATGCGGGCTCTAGCAGGATTTCTGTAGAGATCGTGGGCGGGGGCCAGCAGCTCATCCGGGTCGAAGACGACGGATGCGGCATGAGCCCGGAAGACGCTCTTCTTAGCTTGGAACGGCACGCTACCTCAAAAATAGAAACAGTAGACGATCTGCAAACCCTCGATACAATGGGTTTTCGGGGAGAGGCGCTGGCTGCTATTTCATCTGTTTCCCATTTTGAGCTCAAAACCTCAGATGGAACGGGGACCCGGATTGTTGCAGAGGGAGGAACTGTTGTGACTCTTGAGCCTTGCGCGCGCAATCGAGGAACAACCATCGAAGTCAGGTCTTTATTTTACAACGTCCCTGCAAGGAAAAAATTCCAGAAATCTCCGTCTGCAAATGCGGCGCAAGTTACAAAAATTGTCGAAAGTATTGCGCTCGCGCATCCGGAAATTGCGTTTGTTTTGAATGGAAATGAGTTCCATCCATCGAGTCAGAGAGCAAGAATTGAAGAAATTCTCGGCGAGCATGAGCATGAAGTGATCGGCGAGGGCATTACCGGGTTTGCTGCAGCTCCCGGTAAGGCCATGAGTACTCGTTCGGGCCAATACCTTTACATCAATAAGCGGCCCATCTTTTCTCCGCTTCTTTCGAAGGCAGTGAAAGAGGCTTTTGGAACTAGAATTGGCGAGCATGCGTATCCCCGATTTGTCCTCTTTTTGGAAATCGCACCAGATGCAGTGGACGTGAATGTCCATCCGCAGAAGAGAGAAGTGCGCTTTCGGGATGAGAGTGCTGTTTTCCGGATGGTTCAGGCAGCGGTAGAGAGAACTTTTGCGCCGCAGACTGTTTTTTCAGAGCCAATTTCATTTTCCCCTCCGCCCGCTTTCTCATTTGAGGAGACGTTTCCTACGCCTACATTTAAAGCGGAAGAGACTGAACTCGATTTTGTTTTTCCAGATCGGGCTCTCGGAGTTTTCGGAAGCTATCTCCTGTTGCAAAAAGAACAGCTGATTTTGGTCGATTTACGGGCTGCGCATGCGAGGGTTCTCTTTGAATCGCTTAAATTTGAAAAGGGGCTTAGCCAGGCCTTGATGTGGCCATTGGAGATCCCTTTGCAGCCGGGGGAAGAGGTGGAAGGGCTGAATGAGATCGGTGTTGAGTGCAGGGTTTTAAAAAGGACTCTTGTGGTCGATGCGCTACCTCCTTTTTTAGATGCGGCCGACTTCCCCACTTTTTTCGTCGCTTGGCGGGAAGGTAAGAAAATCGAGCAGATCGCAACAAAGTTTTGCAGGGCTGTTAAAAAGAACTTCTCTGTAGATCAGGCGATGCTTATTTGGAAACGGGTTCAGAAATGCACAGATTGTCTGTATGATCCGCTAGGGAATGCTATATTTGCAGAAATCAGCGAGGAAGATTTAGCCAGAGTGATGAGGGGAAAAAATGGATGATTCGCGTATTCGGAAACTGAGTCAGCAGATCGAACTGCCTTGCTTTATTGAGCAAACGGCCGATCTCCTCTATTTAACAGGGTTGGATCTTTCTAAAGGGCGCCTTTTTGTTTCTAAGACCGATGCCGTTCTCTACGTCGATGGAAGATATTACGGGAAGGCCAAAAAAGAGGCCCCTTGCCACGTTTTGCTTTGGGATGAGCAGAAAAATAGGACAGAAAAGGAGATCGGTTTTGATAGCGCAGTGGTTTCGTATGACGGGTATTTAGCTCTGAAAAAGGGGTTCCCGTCAGTGGAGTGGACTCCGAAACCAAGTCCTGTCAGAAACTTAAGGGCGATTAAAGATCCGAAAGAGATCGAAGCTTTGAAAAAGGCCCAAGATTTGACCGCAAGAGGGATTCAGAAAGTGATCGAAGAGCTAAGAGTTGGGGTGACTGAAGAGGAATTGGCTTTAAATTTCGAGATCTTTTGCCGGAAGAACGGGGCATCGGGACTCTCTTTTTCATCGATCATCGCCTTCGGGGAAAATAGCGCTTACCCACATTACCGGGCGGGGAAGGCTAAATTGAAAAATGGAGATGTCGTGCTGATCGATGTGGGCGCGGTTGTCGATAAATACAATGGAGACATGACCCGGATCCACTATTTCGGCAAACCCGATGATCGGATTGTCCATTTTGAGAAGCTCGTCAGCCATGCGCAAAAAAAAGCGATGAACCATATAAAACCTGGCGTGAAGATCGGAGAACTTGATCAAATCGTTCAGGATGAATTTGATAAGGCAAATGTAAAGCCGCTTTACACGCACAGTCTGGGGCATGGAATCGGTTTGGAAGGGCATGAGTTCCCCAAGATTCGATTTGATGGGGAAGACAAGAATGTTATATTGAAATCAGGTATGGTATTTACAGTTGAGCCTGGCTTGTATCAGCCCGGGGTTGGCGGCGTGAGAATCGAAGACATGGTTGTAGTCACTCAAACCGGCTTCGAAATGTTTTCGCAGAATTAAGGAACTATGCTGAGTTTTAGAAAAAAAATCTTCATCACCGAGATCATCTTAGTCGCTACTCTTATTTCTGTCCTTTTTCCACTTTCTAAAATAGTCGTAAATCACATCATGCGCAGATCTCTTATAAGTCGGGCGGATTTGCGAATTAAAATGTTGGAAAAAGCTACAGATACAGAACAAATGATGGAAATAATGAAGACGCGCGGAGAATTCATCTATGTGCCCGTCTCGCTTCTCGATGATGAAGGGAAGGTTCTTTATCATTCCTACCTCCCCTTTAACTCAGACAATGTACTGCAAACCGATCAATCCAGTGAACCGGAAGTTCAGGAGGCCATTAAATTTGGCACAGGATTTGGCAAGCACCTATCTCCGTTTTTTATTCGTAACGAATTCTATTTTATTGCTAAATCGTTCACTGTGAATAATCAAAAATACATTCTTCACATGAATTATCATGCCAATGAGATCGATAACTTGGCTTTCGATTTCGAATTAGGCATCTTAATCTTCACCGTTTTGACTTTGCTGATTACAAGCGTTCTCCACATGGTCATCATCCAATTTATCATGCGGCCAGTGCAGCAGATCATCGATGCGATCAGGCCCTATAAAGAGGGTAAAGATGAGCTCCTTCCTCGGATTATTTTGGATGAATCGATGCAGTCAGGGGAATTTAGCAAGCTTGCCTCAACGTTTAATTCATTGACCGACCGGATCCAAAAGCAAATCGAGTACCTTACGCGCCAAAGGGAAGAGACGGAGGAGATTCTCGAGTCGATTGGGGAAGGGATTATTGCAGCAGATCCGAGCGCCAAGGTTACTTTCGCGAATCGAACTGCATGCCGGATGCTCGGCGTTTCACCAGAACTTGTCATGGGAAAAACGCTCGACTCGGTGAAGCTTTCTGCCGAAGGGTTGTCGAAAAAATGCCACGATCTCATTGTGCATGCTCTCCAGACATCAGAACCTGCTGTCCACACGTGGATTGTGAGAGAAAAAGCGCCTCTTTATCTCGATTTGATCTCTGCGCCGCTCGCTCATAGAGATGGAGCGCTCCTTGTTTTCCAAGATAAAACATCCGATTACCGGATTGTCGAGCTGGGAAAAGACTTTGTCGCAAACGCATCGCATGAGCTTAGAACGCCCATTACGATCATCAGGGGCTTTGCGGAAACATTGCAGGATCTTCCCGATATTTCTCCAGAAATGCTCCATGAAATCATCGAAAAAATTGTCCGCACTTGCATCCGCTTAGACAAACTGGTCCGCAGCCTTCTGACACTTGCCGATATAGAAAACCTCTCGGAAGATCGTTTCAGACCTATCAACTTAATCCCTCTCCTTGAAAACTGCGTCCACACCCTCAATGCGGTCAACCCTAGCGCAGTGGTCCATATCAATTCCGATGAGGAGAATGTTCCGATCATTGCTGATGCCGATCTATTTGAGCTGGCGATCATGAACATCTTGGAAAACGCGGTGAAATATTCTCAGGAGCCAGCCCGGATCGACATCTCCATTGAGGTGACCAATCAAGAGGTCTACTTGAGAATGCGCGATCACGGGATAGGAATTTCCGAAAAGGATCTGCCCCATGTATTCGAGAGATTTTACACAGTAGATAAAGCCCGCTCCCGCAAATCGGGAGGAACGGGCCTCGGCCTTTCCATCGTGAAGATCATTTTGGAAAAGCATCGAGGCAAAGTCATTGTCACATCAGAATTGGGGAAAGGAAGTACTTTTACATTCGTCTTGCCCAAAAGCGTCCCTAAATAAAAATTAGTTTACAGAGTGAGAGGGCTCTCGGTATGCTGCTCCGTTTTTTAGGAGCTTTTATGTATACCCAATTGAATTCTTACTCTTTCGTCGATAATTACACTCTTGCAGGGCTTGCGCAGCTTTTGCCTAGGTCTACAGCGCGCTATGCACGGCAGACTACCCTTATTACGCTGCCAAATGCACCTTGTCCGGTTCCTATAAAAAGGCTGTGCAACCGAGTGGTTCAACTTACAGCAAATCGTTCAGAATGGGGCCAATCGGAGAAGGTGATTGCAGCCCTAGTTGCAAGGGAAATCGAAGGGATGCATCAAAGCAGTTACTGGGAATATGTGGAGGGGCTTCATTGCTGTATTTCTTGGATTTGCAAGCTTCCCATCCCCTTTTTTTGCTGTGACTGCACCCCATCGTCTGTCGTGGAAACAATAAATCTTGGGCAAGAACTGAGCAGAGAATTGCTGGCAGAGGATCCCCATATCTTTGATGCCACGGAGACGTAAAGATTTTAATGGATTAGCTCCGAATTGTTTTTCGAGCCATATTGGCCAAAAAACAAAGGCTGGAAAGGACTACATAAACGGTAGAGAGTGTGAGGGCCGAATGGGCCTCCAGTTTGGTCATAATGCCGGTGCTGATCACCGCGCCTACTAAAATCAGGCAGCCAATCAATGAACTTGCAACTCCCACAAGAGTTGTGAATACAGAAGCTGCAATTGCATAATAGGAGGGGAAAACGACCCCGTTGGCGACCATGATAAGGAATATGGGGACTAGGAGCGTTAAGATGTGAAGGGGCGTAAAAGCAAGTAAGAACAGTTGGCCGAGCGATATGAGCAGCATGGCTATTAGGCCCATCCAAATGATTTGTTCCGTATTGAAGAATCTGTGGAGCTGTGTATTGCAATAATTGCCTAGAAGGATGCCGATTCCCACTAAAATTGCGCAGTACCCATATTCGATGGCGGATATTTGGAGCATGTTTTGGAGAATGAATGGGGCCATGACGCTGAATACAATAATCATGGACCAAAGGAAGATCATGCCAGCAACAGGAAGCATATAGGCTGGGGTTGTAAGGACCTTTTTATTATTTTTTAAGATTTTAGACAGCACGAGGCGGTGCTCTTCGGTTGGCTTATGAGTTTCTGGCAATTTAAAAAATGCGATCATTGCGATGACGAATGTGAACAAAAACATGAAGCCAAAATTGCCTCTCCAGCCGATCCAGTGCTGAATATAGCCCCCAATGACGGGCGCTAGGATCGGGATCAGCGAGTAGCTCATGCTAAAATAGGCGGAAACTTTATGAAGCCTAGTCTTATCTAATGCCTCTCCCATCAAGGCGGGCGAGATCATTGCAAAACATCCCGTTCCAATTCCTTGAAAGAATCTGCCGGCAAGAAGTGCTGTTGCGCTATTTGTAAAGGTGCAGAAAATCGAGGCTATGAGAAAAATGAAAGCTGTAGCGAAAAGAACCGGTCTTCTTCCGAAGCGATCTGATAGAACGCCCGAAATCCATTGAGATATGGCCATGCCGAGCATATAAATGGAAATCGTGAGCTGCATTGTACTTGGCAAAGTGCCAAAAAAGCGTGTCATTGCTGGCAAAGAGGGGGCATGCTCGTCGACGCAAAGCGCCGCAGGCATATTGAGTATCAGAATGAAGAAAGTGATCGCTCTCTGGTTGTAAGAAGCCATACTTTCACATATACAGAACGGTGGCTTTCGGAGCCATTAGAAGATTAACGCAACGACTCTGCGGCGCGGGGATAGTGTGTTCCATGCCCTCGATCCACGGAAGACGGCCCCACCAAAGCCAAAATCAACGATAAAAACGATGAAACGATATAACGATAAGACTTTATATAATTTCCTTATCGTTATATCGTTTCATCGTTTTTATCGTTGATTTTGGCTTGCTTTCAAACAGTCTTAAAATGTCTCGCAAGAAGGGGGTTATGCAATATACCCTGTATGCGTTAAAAAATGGATCAGCCGTCTATGTAGATGTTCTTTCGGAGGGAGACGTTCCCCTTTTCATCTTCTGCTATGAACGCTTTCTTGTGCTCCTTATGGTCAGGATGGCCAAGCTCGAGAAGCTTTAAGAGTTCTGCGTCCACGCTGATTTGGTGCATTTCAGAACACACTTTTTCTATCAGCTGATTTGTTAAAGCAGGCGGGGGCTGCTGGTGAATTTCAGCATAGAGCTTCCACCCGATTTTAGGATTGAAAAGAACGGTTAGCATATCGGGGTGGGCGTGGCAGACGCAGATTTTGTCCTGGGCCGGCTCTGCTTTGATGTAATCTTGCAGGGGCGGGTATCCAATTCCCTCGACGAGATCCCAATGCTTTGTCCCACGGAGCATTTTATAATAAACTCTCTGCAAATCGGGTTTGACAAGAGCGATTTTTTCTAGCGAAAATGGGTGGTCTTCCTTCATGGCTGCCTTTGAAGAGGCGATTAGGACGTCGAGAAAATGGTACTCAAACCGCTTTTCTCCCGTGTTAAGAGCCGGATAGAAGGTGCGGATCATCTTTGCTGCTAGCTCATAGAGAGCTGGGTGGTTTTCTCGTCCCTCTTGAATCAAGGGCCATAGGTTGATTCTAGAGCATACTCGGTTAAGCCCAGGCTTCTTGCTTTTTTCCACGGGGATTTCGTCGGGCTCGAAGATCTCTTCGTGTTCCTTAAGTTTAGGTGCAGATTTTACCTCGTTAAGGCCTGCATAAACTTCGCTTTCAAAGCTGTTCAGGATCTTCCGGTTGACTTTTTGGGAGGAAGTATAAGAATTTCGAAGGCGGGAAGATGCCGTTTGCTTGTCCCAGCAGGCATAGAAGCCGTAGGAGAGGATAAGTAGAATGGAAAAGACAAGCCCTAAGACATTCATATCGCGATCTTTTTCCTCTCTGAATAGGTGATGAACGGCTCAGATACAGGAAGGATAAATGCGTAGCGAAGCGGTTTGTCGGACGATTCTTCAACAAGAGTTAACCGGATGATTCCAGGAACTTCGTGGACAGATTTTGGCCAATTGGACTTCCAGCAAAGTTTAGCAGTGATGGGGCGGGAACTTTCTTTTGTTCCATGCTCAGATGCGCTAGTTGTCCCGAGAAATTCAAATTCAAAGTCTTTGACGTGGGGAAAGAGGGTCTCTTTTCGCCATGGACGGTTTTTGTCTTTGGTGAGCGGCCAGGTGGCTAAGCAGAGATTTTTATCCTGGTCGAGGAAAATCCTTCCTAAAATCGGTCCGCTAAATGCAGGGTCTGGATCGATTCCATTGTCGAAAATGGCAATTAGACTGAGATGCTTTTCTTTTTCAAATTGCTTTGTGTAAAAAAATGGATCCATCGAACTGCGGTCAATCGATGTCAATACCGTTTGAAGGCGGGTCTGAAGGTGGCCTCGGTTCGTGATTGCCATACGCGCGGTATCCAATTTCTTTTCGATCTTCGCGCTTTCGACAAAAAAGGAAAAGAGAAACGTGAGCAGGATCGCAGTTAAAGAGAGAGCAATCATGAGCTCAAGAAGGATTAGTGGTCTTTTCTTTTTCTTAGAGCCATGTATCCTAGTCCAAGTGCGAGGAGAATAAATGTAGCCAGGGAGACCCAATCGGGCAAAATTCCAGGCTTGTCTGCCGGGATGATTCTCGATAGAGCTCCGAAAGCGAGAAGAATTCCTATACATGCATCGCCGCCAATAAGGCCCGAAGCAAGGAGGATGCCTCTTTCTTGACAGGTTTCATCTGTTTTTCTCCGATCGACATAGGCCTTCACTAGGCCTCCCAACATTGTAGCAGCCGATAGGGAAAGAGGCAAATAAACACCAAGGGCAAAAGGGAGAACTGGAATCCGGAGGATGATCATCGCAACGGCTAGGAGGGCTCCTATGCCGACGAGCGAGTAGGGCAAATTCCCGCTGATTACTCCTTCAACGACCATGGACATCAGAGTCGCTTGCGGAGCGGGCATGACGCTCGAGCCGATCCCGTAGGCGGCGTTAAGGATATAAACAGTATAGCCGAGGGCGAGAGATGGGATGAGAACCCCGGCGATTTCAGCTACCTGCTGGTAAACTGGAGTAGAGCCGAGGATATAGCCGGCTTTCAGGTCTTGCGCAGTTGTTCCAGCCATGCAAATCGCGCAGCAGGCTACGCAGCCCATCGTCATAGCGGAAATCAAATAAAGTCTCTCTGTCCATCCGAGGAGGACGAAGATGATGCAGGTGATCAGCAAGGTGGTGATCGTCATCCCTGAGACAGGATTTGAAGAGGAACCGACGAGTCCAACTGTAATCGAGGTGACCGCAACGAAAAAGAAGCTCAAGATAACAAGTAACACAACGGTCAAGAGATTCATCGGGAAGATGGGTAAAATCCAAAGGAATAGGATGATTCCCAAAGAGCCTATGAGGAGCCATGCCATGGAAATATCCCTGTCAGTCCTTGGCAAATGGGCGCGCGATTTAAAACCTGAGGAAAGTTCCCTGAAGCTGGTCTGAATCGTTCTATAAAGGAGCGGCATGATTTTGATCAGGCTATATATCCCCCCGACGGCCAAGCATCCAGCGCCGATGTAGCGGACATAATTGCTCCAAATGGCGTCTGCATCCATCGTCGCAAGTGGAACGGTTGAAGGATAAACGATCGTGGTGCCAAGGCCAAATTCAACGATCAGCGGGATGATCACCCACCAGGCGATAATGCCCCCTGCAAACATATATCCAGTGATTCTGGGGCCGATGATATATCCAACGCCGAGAAGCGCGGGGGTTGCATCGATGGAAAATTCAGCTTTCTTGAGAAAGGAGAAGGACCACGAGACCTGCTCTTTCCAGAGGAAGATGGCGTTCGAAAACACTTTATAGATGGCGGCAATGGCAAGTCCCCAGACTGCAAATACGGCTGTATGGTGGCTCTTCTCGCCAGATTTTATAATTTCTGCGCAGGCTGTCCCTTCGGGAAAGGGGAGCTTATTGTGCTCTTCAACGATAATGAATCTGCGCATTGGAATCATGAACAAGATCCCCAAAATACCGCCGCAAGATGATAAGAGGAAGATCCTAAAGATCGATGGAGAATCTCCAAGCAAAATCAACGCAGGAATTGTGAAAATCACGCCTGCTGCGAGCCCTTCGCCCACCGTTGCGATCGTTTGGACCAGATTGTTTTCTAGGACAGTTGAATTCTTGAAAAAGATCTTCAAGACGGCCATCGACATGATGGCGGCTGGAATCGATGCGGATACTGTGGTGCCGATTTTTAAGGCTAAGTAGCCGTTTGCTACAGCGAAAAAGAACCCGAAGATCAACCCTAAAATCGTCGCTCTAGGGGTGAACTCCCTCACATGGCTCGAGGCCGGTATGTGGGGGTGAAATGTTTCGTGATGTGACATGCGGATCCTCTTTCATATATCTACTTCCGCTATGCCAATATTAAAATTATTTATCTACAAGAACCTACTCAAAGACTTTTTTTGCAGGGAGGCGGAATGAATATTTGTCTTTGCCAAAATGGATGTAGATGCCGAGCTGCCTAAGGTCCGCGTCATTCGGCCCTGGTTTCTTCCCTCTTCCAGTCATAGTAAAAGTTCTTTTAATGATCTTCGGGCTGCAGCCGGGCAGTTGAATGACGGCATCAGGCAGAGGAAATGGGCCTGCTGTTTCGCTCTTATTGGGGATTTTCTCCCACGGAATCTCATTTTTAAGGAGCATTTCCTTCACTTCCGTGAATGTCCAATCGGCCAGCCGCTCCTTCTCCATTGCTTCTAGTCGTTCCAGCTCAGATCGATATAATGAGAGGGGCTGCCTAACTAAAGGAACTATGCAGAGCGTAACTAAAAAAAAGGCAATTAGGATCTCAAGGAGGAGAAACGATCTTTTTTTCATACGGTGAGAAGTATAAATTGTCCGAATAAAAAGTTGAACTATTTTTGCGACTTCTCTATAATTTCAGAAATTATGTTGCAGACTAAAGCTCTATACAATCTTTTGCGGCTTAACGCCTCAGAGGACCCATCTCTTAAAGCCGATTCATGGGCGCTCGAAGACCTCAGAGCCTTGCCTATGGAAGAGCTGTTTTCTCGGCTAAAGCCGTTTCAAGTCCAGTTTGACAAACGGGCATTTACCCAATTTTCCGAACAGTGCGATACGCCAGAGGATCTTTGCGATATATTGCTTCCAGATGATGCTGATGATGAATCGAGCGACCCGTTTTACCTTCTGATATTTGAGCTTTGGCGCCGCCTGATTCCAGAAAAGCAATCTCTGTCGATCTTCTGCGATGAACTCGACCACCGGATCGCCCTTTATGACCAGGGACTGTTAGAAAACGATGAGATGATCCAAGATGTCCTGGCCAATCTTTTGGAAGTCTTCGATGAAAACGCCGACTCGGGCGCAGATCCTCAAGAGATTTTGACTGCTATATCCGATTATTGCGCGCATGATCTTGAGAGTTTTCTCTATGATTTTACCTCAGAGATCCTCGATAGCGGCAACTCTCTTTATGCCTCTGAGCTGATTGAGGGGTTTTCTACTTATGCTACTGAGCCTCTTTGGTTCGATTTCCTCCGCGCCCGTCTCCTCGCTTTCACAGACATTGTGGATGCCAATTTAGCTTTGCATCGTCTTTTAGATGGCGAATTGGAATTGCCTCTTCTTCTGGAGATGGTCCGCTTCCTCTCTGCAAATGGCGAGCACGAGCTTTTCAAACTTGCAGTGAAAAAGACGCTCCCTCTTTTGGAATCGCAAGAAGAGCTATTAGAAGTGATCCGCCTCACTGCCGAGTTTTACAGAAGGCTTGACGAGGATGAGATGGAGAAGCGTGTTCAAAAGATCCTAAACCAGCCTAAAACTGGTCAGATTCATACTTCAGACCTAAATACACTCCAAGAGCTGCTTGCTGAATAAGATTTTGTTATTCTTGTTGCTGATCAGCGCTGGGTTTGCTGCTGATCACCGCATGGGGCAAAGCGACAGGCAGCTGCACGAAGAGGCCCAAGCCTATTTCAATCAGAAAAATGACAACCCGGAAGCGTGGCGCGAAGAACGTACCCTGTTTGGCGAGACTCATCTGCAGGCGAAACTTGCAAATCTAGGCGTTACAACGGCAGCCTCTTTTGTCACCGATATGATGGGCAATCCGATTGGTGGAAGGGCCAGGGGATTTGCTTACGCCGGATCTTATGGCCTTTCGGTCAACCTCGATCTGACTAAAGCTGGATGGAAAGATTTTGATATTTTTAGCTCGATGGTTTGGCGTACAGGAACCAATCTCTCTCAGCGAAAGATCGACAACCAGTTTCCCGTCGCGCAAGTGTTCGGATCCCAAACAGTCAAACTTAACGAACTTTACTTCATCCAAACACTCTTAAACGGCAACCTCGCGTTCAAAGCGGGCCGGCTCGATGCAGGAAACGACTATTTCGCCTCCTCTCTATACTGGAAGTTCGTCAACAATGCGTTTGATGGAAATCCGATTTCGATTTTCTTCAACGTCCCTTTCACCGCTTATCCGAATTCCACATGGGGGGCCTACCTCATGTTCAAGCCGTACAAGCGCCTCTCTGCCAAGTTCGCAGTCTACAATGCGAATAGCAAGATCAAGAAGAACAAATACCACGGAATCAACTTCACTTTCAAAAGCACAAACGGGGTGATTTGGATCACAGAGTGGTGCGGCCTGATCAACCAAGAAGCGGAAGATCGAGGGATGCCAGGCAACTACAAGGTGGGTGCATTTTATCTCACGGGAGATGAACCCAAATTCACCGGTGGAAAACAGAGCGGAGATCCTTGCTTTTACCTTCTTTTCGACCAGATGATCTACCGGCCCGCAGGGAAAGACTCTGATCGGGGTCTTACGCCTTTTGTTTCGCTTGTTTTTGCGCCGAAAAATCGGAATCTCTTCCCATTTTTTGCTAACTGCGGCCTTGTTTACAAAGGGCTATTTGCAAGTAGACCCGACGACTTTGCAAACTTAGGGTTTGTTTACGGAAAGTACAGCACCACTCTTGCAGGTGTTCAGAAAAAGCACCATATTGAGCCGCAGAATTTCGAATCAGTCATCGAGATCAATTACTGGATACATGCTAAAAAGTGGCTGAATATCGTCCCTGATTTTCAGTACATCATCCATCCCAAGGGGAGAAACGTCCCCAACGCCTACGTGATCGGCGCACAAATCGGCATCGATCTCTGGTAAATTAATCCGAATGACCTTCAAATCTCATGGAGACCTGTTCCTGAAAGGGGATTGTAATTGCAGGCGGCGCTTCGTGAAAAGTTTCTCCAATTGCTAATAGAGCGTCCAGAGGCACTCGAGTAAACGGACCGCTTGCAATCAGGCTTCCCAACGCTTCCCAATTTTTTCCCCGAGCTGTTTCAAAGAGGAGCCCGATGAAGCGGTCTTGATCCACTTTGAGATAGGGAGAGGAGAGGATTTCCCTTAGACATGTAGGTTGTCGGAGCGATCTGGTGATGAGATCCCAGAATTCTGGCGGAGAGAGCTGTAAGCATTCCCGCTGGCCTAGCATTTTTCTTAAGTCTGCTGGATGGTTGAATTCAACTGCTGCTTGAAGTTCGCCCATAAAGTGAGTGAGGTCGAATTTCTCTTCTCTCGGGATTCCATCTAGCTTAAGCGGAGGCATAGGCATTTTCCCTCGCGCCCATGCAAGAACCCGATCCCGTGTACGCGGCTGCAATAGATGGAGTTTATGAGGGTTCACTTCCTTAGCAATCAGCTCAAAACTACCCGATTCGAGAGTACCTCTAACCATTTCGTCTAGCCATTCGTTCACCAAATCGTGTTTGACGAGGAAAGAGATCAGCTTGTCGTCATCATTTTCCTCCGCCCAATTGAGAAGCGATCTGATCAGCTCTCTCGGCAATGTTCGCATCATGTTTGGAATGAGAAGTTCATCAAAGCTCCCCTCAACATTTGCAGTGCCGATTAGCCTTTCGATTCTTTTTCTGAACATTGCTGGATCGGTCATTACAGGCTCTAGCAGAAGCTGGGTTGTTGTTTGAACGGCCTCTCTTAATTCATGGGGAGGCGCACGCCGCTCCCACATCTCCAAAAAAGTGCTCCACAAGGAGCTAGGAACCTCAAAATAGGCGGCCTCTTCTCCTTTATCGGAAGGGGTGGCAAAAAGGGTTGTAACAGTTTGGATAAGCGGGCCCAGCTCTTCTCTTGAGCGCGCGCTATTGGCCGGTTCATGCTTGGATTTTTCTAACCCTTTGCAATCTTTAAGAACCTCTTCCAACGCCCCTAATTCAGATTCGAGCTCCAGGTAAATCTCCCCGCTAAGAGCTTCCATCCATTGGATGGCTTTTGTTTTCGAGGTCTCTGAAAGCGACGGGAATTGGTGGAGCATGAGGGGGTAGGAAATCGATCCAAAATCATCCATTTCAAAGGCTTTCGCAAGGAGCCTTTCCGTTTGTGCTTCAGTGAGAGGTATGCTCTTTAGAATGTTGTACAGAATCTTTGCATTCCAGTTTGCAAGCGCCCAATTGAAAAGCTCACCCGCTTGATGCGGCTCAATCTGCCCCGTTTTCGCAGAAGCCTTCTCTAAAAAATGGACGTCTCCCTCATGCAAAGCTTTATCAAGATAAGGGTTGTAAACCAAGCTCGCTGCTTCCAAATTACGGGGAGGCAGGCTTGCAAGAGAACTTTTGCAGAGGTCTAAATACTTAACCGCTTTACTAACCCTTTTTGCCAAGAAAACGACATTAGTAAATTCTACGGGCATATTGTCGAGTAAATTTCCGCAGGATTTAAGATCTAGAGCAAAAAAACGGCATCTTGGATTTGCTCGGTTGACTCCAGCTAAATATTTCGAAATCAAAGGGGTTAATGATTCGACTCGGTTGCCTAATTCTCTTTGATTGCAAGGCGTTTCAATCAGTTTTGCGAGGTGGAAAATTTGTTCGGTAATAGTGGGTCTGTGAGAAGCTGCTGCTGCTGCCATAAATCCGTCCTGGGATTGAAAAGGCAAAAGGATACAACGGTAACTGCTAAAAAATCAATCTGTTAGATAACGGCAATGGGTTGAAAATGGATATAGTCGCAAGAGGAGAGAATATAGCGGACGCCCCTTGCTTCGCCGAATAGAGGCTGGTTTGTTTTCAAGTTGTGGAGATGGCCGAAAACGCAAATCTGAATTTGATTCTGTTCGAGGATTTGCGCAGCTCTGGATGGCTGCAGATCGGCGCCAATGGGAGGATAATGGGTCATCGCGATCCGGATTTTAGCAGTCGGATCGAGTTTGGAAAGGGACATTTTCAGCCGCTCGAGTTCTTTATTGAATAAGTTTTGGGCAAATTCTTCTTGGACGAGCTCTTCGGGATCTTTGACTTTCGCTTTTGGGTTTTCCCGATACTCGACGAATTGACCAAAGGAATACTCTGGCGTATCCCAAAGACGCGCGCCGCCGATGGTCACATCTTTCCAATTGAAAACGCTATTTTGGATCAGGTGGATCGAAGGGGGAAGAACTTGTGCAATTTTACTGAGAGAGCCCCACCAATAATCGTGGTTGCCCTTGATCATCACTTTGGTGCCGGGTAGGTCATGAACCCACTGCAAATCGGGTACCGCGTCTTCCAGTTTCAGGGCCCAAGAGAGATCGCCTGGAACGAGAACGAGGTCTTCAGGCTGAATGGTGCTTCTCCAATTAGAGGCGATTTTTTCAGCATGGGCTGCCCAATTGGGGCCAAAGATGTCCATGCTTTTATTCGCCACGCCGAAACTGAGATGTAAATCGCCAATTGCCCAAATACGCATGTCTCTCAGCTTACAAGAATCTAGAGTTGTTGAATAGATTCCTTGTTAAGAATTCGATGATGGATACATATTAGAAGGATCTTTATGACGCGAAAAGGGTCTCTCTATTCTCTTCTCTTCACGATTTTCAACGATTCGATCGGATGGGGGATTGTACTCACGATTTTCGCGCCTCTTCTCTTTGATAAATCCAATCCGATTTTACCTCTCGATACAACAGACGCTGCCCGCAACATTATTGTGGGCGTTTTGATCTCCTCTTATGCAGTGACCCAGTTCTTCTCCATGCCACTCATCGGAGCTCTCTCGGACCATTTTGGCCGGAAACGGATTTTAGAATGGACCATTGTCGGAGCCATGCTGAGCTTTGTTTTGTCAGCGCTTGCTGTATGGTGGGAAAGCATCTACATTTTGTTCGCCGCGCGGCTTCTCGCGGGACTTTTTTCGGGCAATGCTGGAACGGCTCAAGCGGCCATTGCCGATATGAGCACTGAAAAAGCGAAGGCAAAAAACCTCTCTTTAAGCGGAATCGTCGGCGGGATTTCCTGGGTCGTCGGCCCACCTATTGGCGCATTTCTATCTACCCCTAAATGGGGCCCTGGTTTTAGCTTTTCAACCCCATTTTGGTTTTTAGCATTCTTGTTTTTGATCAATCTCATCTGGGTCAATAGAAGCTACGTGGAGACCCATAAGAAAAATGAGAAGCATGACTGGAAGCAGGAGATCAAAGATCTCAGCAAGCTATCCAAAATTCCCCGCATGAGCGGGTGGATGACCGTCTCCTTTCTATTCTATTTTGGCTGGTTCTTCTTCATCATGTATTACCCGACTCTTTTCGTCCAAAAATTCCATTTTACTCAAGGGGGAGTCGGTTTCTTTTCCGCATATCTATCTCTCTTCTGGTTTTTGGGATCTTTGGCCATCAATAAGTGGTTTGGCGAACTCAATGCCGAGCGGGTTATTTCCGCATGTCTGCCCCTGATTGGACTCTTGATATTGATCGCTACATTGGAAGGGACGATCACTGGATGGATCTGGACATTCCCATTTATGGCATTAGGATCCACGACGGTTTGGGTTAATTTGATGGCCCATATTTCGAATCTTTCGGGTAAGGAAAATCAGGGGAAGGCGTTTGGGATTCTCCAATCGATGATGTCCCTTGCCACATTCCTAGCTCCTCTGGTCACCGGATTTATCGCGACCTACAATGTGGAAATTCCGATGTATCTTGGCACGATCGTGCTGCTCGGGGTCGGCCTATACGCATTTCGTCTGCAGGGCAGGCCAAAAAAGGGGTATTAACCCCCGAATTTGAGTCGAAAACTTGGCTAAAAGAACCCGAAAACCGACTGAAACTAAACCTGCTAGCAACTTCGTGTGTAATTTAAAATATTTATTACCACCATTCCGTTAAACAATTGTTTACTTTAGTTTGTGTATTATGTATAATTAAGCGAAAAATATATTAAACCGGAGTGTTTATGGTTGGTTTTACAACTAGAATTAATCCAGATATACCGTTCGTGATTCAAGAATCGGTTTGATAAAAATTTGGCTTGACATGCAAAATATTGAGCATGATTTTCTTAAGCGATGCTGAGCGGGCTCAGCTCATAGCGCAACACAAACGAGAACGAGACAAAAGAATCTGCG
>JANPFC010000144.1:0-3978 GCA_031423235.1 Chlamydiota bacterium
AGCTCGCCTCTTCGTTCTAGATAGAGCTCGTGAAAATCGGGATAGGATTTTCCTAAATTCCTAACGGCAAACGTCTTGCCAACCTGTCTGGCGCCCCGAAGGAGAAGCGCTTTTCGAATGGGGGAGTTTTTCCATTCCTTAAGTTCTTGATCTATAAGTCTTTTCATGAAAAATGGTTGTTATTCAAACATAGTATCTGATGTTTTTGGCGATAAATCAAGGTAATTTCTTGTTGATTTTGGTTTTTTTTCAGGCTGACCGCCTCTTCAAGACGACAATTCGGAGATTTGATATACAGTAGCAAATGGGTGATTTCGACTGGATTGTGATTGGCGCGGGCGCTGCCGGCATTGCTGCCGTAGGCAAGCTATTGGATCACGGCGTAAAGAGCATTGGGTGGATCGACCCCCACTTTGCCGTTGGCGATTTAGGCCAAAAATGGAATCGGGTTCCAAGTAATACCAAAGTATCCCTTTTTCTCCGCTATCTCGAAGACTGCAAGTCGTTCGATAATCAAAATAGACCCAAATTTAAACTCGATTCTCATGATCCCGAGAAAACTTGCCCGCTTCAAGATGTGGTAGAGCCGTTGAAATGGGTGACCGACCATTTGAGAAAAAAGGTATCCGCCATTGAGGATATGGCGATGGCTCTTAACCTCTCTAAGGGCAGGTGGGAAGTCAAAATGAAAAAGGGGACCGTCTTTGGGAAAAAGGTGATCTTGGCTATCGGATCAGACCCCAAAACGCTCCCGAATACTAGCCACGAAGTGATCCCCATTGAAACAGCCTTGCATCCAGAGAAATTAGCTAAAGCTGTTAGCCCAAATGATACGGTCGCAGTTTTTGGCTCATCCCACTCAGCCATTCTTGTATTGGCTAATTTAACTGAGCTAAAAGCAAAAATCATCAATTTTTACCGTTCGCCTCACCGCTATGCGGTCTACCAAAAAGATTGGATCCTCTTTGATAGCACAGGGCTTAAAGGGTTCACGGCTGACTGGGCGCGAACCCATATCGACGGCATTTGGCCTCCCAATCTAAAGAGGGTTCTTGCTTCCGATCACACATATGAAGAATCCCTTGCCCTTTGCAATAAAGCGGTCTATGCAACTGGCTTTGAAACACGAAAACTCCCCGTTTTAGAGCAGTTCGACGGTCTCCGCTACGATGACAAAACAGGGCTTATCGCCCCTGGCCTCTTCGGCTTAGGCGTCGCCTTCCCCCAAGCCAAGCTCACTCGGCTCGGCCATCTAGAGCATCTAGTCGGCCTCTGGAAGTTCATGGATTATTTGAATCTAATTATGCCGATCTGGCTTCAGCGTTAATATAGTAATTAAGTCTTTGTTTTGTTATAATATCTTAACCAAGAAAGATGTTAATATTAATATTGCTTTTTCTGTGTGTTGTTTAAAAAATTTACTTGTAAGCGGGTAGTCCGAAAATGAGCATTGTTCCGAGTCTTCGAGATACACTAGTCGTTAATGACATACGCAGATTCATTTGCCGGCTTCGCTATAATGAATCTGTTCAAGATTTTTATAGCCGCGTTCAGGGGAAGAGCGTTGATATGCCGAGAGAGCTGCATTTGACTCTCCATTCATCCTATGATCCAAATTCCCATGTGTTTAGGGATTTGCATGCCAGGGTAAATCAGATTGAAACCCCTCTTTTTGATCCAGCTAAACGAGTTTGGAACCAATTTTATCAAAGCGTTCAAGGGGGCAAGCCCAATGAAATTTGGGAGAGTTATCGGATCTTTTCCTCCGCATTTCCCATCAATCGGGAACGGTTGAAAGATTTTGAGGATACTGATCTTATCCTGTCCGATAATGTATATCTCGGGCCTCCTATTTCTGATAATCTGATTCTAAAATCGGAAGTGGATCCGCTCTTAATAAAATACCGCGAATTTATTCAGCGCATCCAAATCGATTCGAGCGAAATGCCTCTTTTGGATTCCAATTTGTTTAAGGAACAGGTGAAAAAAGATGTTAGAATGCTCTTCAGCGTGCCTCTGGGCCGTCAGTTGATCGATCGAATTATGGCAAAAATTAAACCAGAGACTAAAATCACTATTCTGCCGTCGGATAAATTCTATTACAATAGGGTGAAAATAACCGAAAGCGAACCAGACACTCATCGAATCCAATATTCTGTTGATCCGGCCTATTTCTACCAGGATTTGCCAGGCTTTGGGCTACGCAGCCTTTCGAGCCCCCCCTTTATTGTTTTAGCCCATGAACTCCTTCACTTAGTTCATATGATGGAAGGGACATTTCATCATGATCCGAATCCCCTTTTAGATTTGGAATTGGAAACAAACGAGGAAGAGAGGCACGTGATCCGTAATCTGAAGTGTTGCTTTGTGCATGAGCCGGATCCTTGCAACGAAGAGACTCTGAGAACCCAGTTGGGGCTTCCTGTCCGATTTACTCACTTAGCAGGCTGCAAACCCAGTGATCCTCCAGACGTGGCCTATGCAAGAGCTCTTAAAGTGGGGTCAAAAATGGATGCTGAAGCTGCTTTCGAAAGGGGTGTGTCAGGACCGGTTGTTGCTCAACATATGCATATTCTTTCTCCGGGTACCGTGGATAAATTTAAACAGATTGCCGCTAGAAAGCCTGAGTGCCGCAGCGGCCCTTTTCATCCTCATGCCCAGCAGGCAGGTCCAATCATTAGAGTCCCGAGGCCAGTCCGAGTTCAGCCGCTCAAATTAAATAAGCAAGTTGTAAAAGCGGATCCTCGCCCAAACAAAAAGCGCCGAAAGGTCGTTCCTTCCCATCCCGCTCGCCCCGGCCCAGTCATAATCCCCTCAAGGTTTTGTGCTCCTTAACCTTGGCTGTAATCCCCAGCTTGCGCAAGATCTACTGCTGCGGACAGCAACGCTTTAAACTCTTCGAAATTAGCGCACTCTGGCAAATCGATGGATCTAAAACATGTATGGAATCCAGGACCTGCATTTGAAGATGAGATCTGCAGAGGCGGGAGGACGCGCGATCCGCAAGCTGCATAGCACAGCTTTTCAAGTTCTTCAGGCGTACTTTCCTCAATATACTTAATGAGGAAATCTTTCTTCCTTTGTTTGGCATCGGTGATGTTTACAGTATCAGCTACAATCGCAGCTATTGCACCTTCCTTAGTCAATCTGCCTTGGATGCTGTCTTCTAAATCAGCTGGGCTTTTAGCTCTGATTGCATCCCAATCCGCTCCATTTTCTTTCATTGATCTTCCGATAATTAGAGCTGGAAGAATTGCTTTATCGAAGCCTACCGAAAACATCACCTCATCTTTGGTTACATCCACAGCTTCGGGATCATCGGCATCTTTCGGCCAAATAGCTTTCATTTGTTCAGTGATTGTGCCATCCGTTACAAATGCGACGATTGCAGCATCAGCCTCCAACGGATCGGGCGGGAAGTATTGGGGACACCGAGATTTGAGGTAGAGTTTCAGCTGTTTTTCGTAAATATCTTGAGGAACATCCTCAAGCTTACTCAAATTAGGCGGAATTCGGCTGATATCGTCTCCACTTAAAGCATGGATCATTTCAAAAACCGCTGGGTGGAAGAGCGGGCCCGTTTTTATTTTATTCGCATCGGTGCTTTTCAATGCATGCGCATACAAATAGCCGATTAATTCGTAGTGTTTTACTTGTGAATCCACACTGATTGAACTTCTAGAGTCCACAGTAGGGAGAAAGAGAGCGTCTTGATCTTTCATAGGCAGCAATGTGCGCTCGTCGTCTTCTTTTCGAGAGAGGGCTTGAAATAACTTGGTTATGAAGTCCCGGGTCAAGCCGCCAGCATCAATACCTCGAGTGATCCCTTCTTCTGCAACCCAAAAACGGAGGCTTGGGAATGCGTGGTAAGTTTTTACATACTCTGAGAGTTTTGAAAGTACTTCTACTGGTTTCTGAGATAGTTTTGAAAGGTCCACGCAGAATCTTGGGTTCTCATGCCCAAACATCCCGTTTGCA
>JANPFC010000145.1:0-4031 GCA_031423235.1 Chlamydiota bacterium
CTCTGCCCCTATAACCCCGGCAAAGGGATAAATCCCTTTGCAAACCCAGTATTTTTCCGGACGGAAAGTACTGAAAAGGAATAAACTATGAAGCAAACAAATTTAGTCGAAAAACCTGTCTAGACAAAGGGGTCCACCATACTCACGTGGTAACCCCCGCTTTACGAATACTTAAGTTTGCCACATTTGGTCACGACATGGTGGTCTTACACGAGCAGGATATACGAAAGAAAACAGGGGCTTTTAGCCAAATGAGTAAAGAAAAACGTGAAGTCTTTTTTGACTCACTCAATGCTTTGATTGCTTCAGCAGATTTCACACTTCTTGCTACAGTGATTGATAAGCACAAACTCAAGATTGAAAACGCTATAGGCACCCACGCCTATCACTTAGCTATGCAATTTGGGCTTGAAAAGTTGCACCACTTTTTGCAATCACGAGATCAACAGAATCGTCTTACACATATAATTTGCGAAGTCCGAGGACGAGTAGAGGATCGATCTTTAGAATTAGAATTCGTCCATGTCTGTTCTGGACACAATTCCCTTAACAGACCACTCCCATTTCAGCTGATTATTGCCGACAAAAAAACAAACTCCGAAGGATTACAATTTGCTGATCTTGCCGCTAGACCAGTTGGCCTATCTGTCTTAAAACCCAACCAGTCAAACCGTGCATTTCGTATCCTTGAGAAGAAATTTTACAAGAATAGAGAAGGAGAAATATCCGGATTTGGATTCTACCTGTACCCCCTGAAAAGCGAAAAGCCCCAAGGAAACCCTTGAGGCTAAACGCCGGCCGGGTAGTCCCAACCCATTTATGACCTCATTTTAAGAGATCATCCCATTTACTGCATATATTTTTTTTAATTCATCCGAAAAAGGTCCGAGAGCGATATAGGTACTGGCACCAAAGAATAACACAATGAGGGAAATCGCTCTCGGACAAAACTAGTAAGAACCTATCCTAATAAAAGTTTTCAGTCGATTTTCAGGTTCTTTTGAGCCAATTTTCGCCTCAAATTCGGGGGTTAATATCAGCTTCCGTATATTGACCCCCGAATTTAAGGCGAAAATTGGCCAAAATAATCCTGAAAATCGACGAAACCCTTTTATTAGGATAGGTTCAAGATCTTAAGGATTTTGCAATCGACATTCTTGCCACTTTAATTCCCGCCATAAATGAAGCAATCACTGCGGCTATGCTGCTTAGTATAAGCGTAAGCAGAACCATCGGCCACTCAAAAGAAAATGTTACCAGAAATTCGCGCGTTTGCCCTGGGCCCGGGGGCATAACGAGACCATTATCTACAAAGAGCATGAGAAGCGTGTAAGCCCCCGCCATACCGAGTAGGCTTCCAATTAGGGATACAATCCCCCCTTCAGCAACAATCATCTGCATGATCTGGAAGACCGATTCGCCATTGGCGCGGAGATTGCCGATCTCTTGTTTTCGCTCTAGAATGGATGCAGATACAGTATTGAAAATCCCCAAAAGAACGATGGAGAGAATGATCACTTGCACCACGCTGAACTGCGCTTTCAGCCAATCGACCGAATTTTGGTAGTACGATTTATCTAAAACGTCGAATGAGGTGGCCTCCAGCTCGGGGAAAGCCTCTTGAATTTCGAGGGCAACAGGCGCCCAATCGGAATCCCCTCTCAAACCAAGTGAGATCATTTCAATTTTAGCCGTTTTTAAAAGCTTTTGCGCCTCGGGTAATTGAATGCGGAATACGCGGCTATCAAAGGCGATAGAGCCGGTATGGAAAACGCCCGTGACTACGAATTTATCTTTCTTGATGACCCCTTTTGTCGAGGTGGCCATGACAGTAATGACGTCTCCCGGATGGGCGTGGAGAGCATTTGCTAAACCACGGCCCAAAAGGATCCCATTCGGCTGAGTGGAAAGGGTCTCCCCTTCCTCGATGTTGAGGCTGTGGAAGAATTCAGCCTCTTGCTCCGCATTAACGCCCTGCCCTGCCCCGCCAACAGTTGTATTGCCGTGTTTTAAGAGGGCAGAAAAACTAACTCTTGGGAACACATTTTCTACCCCATCCAATTGAGAAATGTACTCCTGCACCTCATCCCCATTGGCGATCCAGTGCTTCGTCGGCTCTTCATAGACTGTGTCTCTATAGCCTTGCGTGTTCACCTGGCCAAATCCGTAGTTGGCGTGAATCGTGTTGTATTTGAGCTCTTTGAGAACGCCGTTGATAAATCCGTCGAAAGAAAAAAGGGCGCCCGTTCCAAGCCCGACAGTGAATAGAATCGCGACTGTTCTTCGGCAGTTACGGAAGAGGTTTCTTATGCTAAGGAAGAACCACATGATAGCCTCCCGTCTTGGATGTGAATGTTTTGATTGGCAAACGACTGGACCATCGGATCATGCGTTGTGAGAATCACGGAGGTTTTTCTTGCGGCCGTTAGCTTTGCCAAGATCTCCATGATTTCATGGCCCGTTTTCTGATCGAGGCTTGCTGTCGGCTCGTCCCCTATGATTACGGCTGGCCGTTTGGCAATCGCTCTTGCGATCGCAACCCTTTGCTTTTGTCCGCCGCTAAGCTGGTTTGGCTTCTTCATCCGGTGCTCCCAGAGACCCACTGCCTCTAGCGACTCTTGAGTCCGATCAGCAACCTCCCTTTTTGGAAGTTTTTGCCGCATAAGGAAATAACGGACGTTCTCTTCAGCGGTGAGGACCGGAATGAGGTGGAATTGCTGGAAAATAAAGCCGATCTGAAATTTCCGGATCTCGTTTTTTCTCTTCTCATTCATCAGGGAGATGTTTTCGTTCTGAAAAAGAACCCTCCCCTGTTGGACAGGTTCAATGAGCCCCAAAATGTTGAGAAGGGTGGACTTGCCTGAACCGGAAGGGCCAGAAATCGCAATGAGCGTTGCCTTGGGAATCTTTAGATTCAGCTCCCGAATGGCCTCGACCTTCTGATTCCCTATTAAATAAGAGAAAACCAGATTTTCAATCTCGTATAAAAAATTATTACCACTTTCCAACATTATACCTAATTTATAGGGTGATTTTAAGGTGTATGGCAATATGGATCAACGCGAACAAAATCCTATACCAAAGAGAATAGGAAGACTTTATTTGAGTATAGCAGGAGCGCTGTATCGGATAGCCCAAATGCCCCCTGCGCAGACGAGGGCAATGCCCGCCCAAGCGAGTAGCCCCGGCATTTGGCTGTATAGCGCCCATTCAATGAGGACGGAATAGACGACAGCGGAATAGCAAAATGGCCCTAAATCAGAGGCCTTGGCGTGATGGAACGCCCTGACAAAGGCCCACTGGCCCAATGCAAGGCATAGACCGATTGCAAGGATCTCAATCCAAGCGATGAAATCGGGCTGCACCCACTCATAAATCGAGAAGGGAAGGGTGACGATCGTGCAAATCAAGAAATAATAGAACATCACCGTGTGGTTCCGCTCTGTGTAGGACAGGACCCTGATGGAGACCATGTTGATGCTTTGCAAAATCCCAGCAGCCAGCGCAAATAGGGCTCCCGCTTGAAGGAACTCTTTGCCCGGATGAAGTATGAGGACGATGCCAATAAAGCCCGCTATCAACCCAGGCCACAAAGAGTGGTTGATCGGCTTCTTTAACCATATGAGGACCACAAAAGGGATCCAAAGGGGCGATGCGTTGTTTAAAAGCATCGTGTCCACAAGTGAGGTTCTCTGGACTGCAAGAAAGCTCAGACCAATAGCGCTTATGCTGGCAAGAGAGCGAAAGAGAAGAAGCCCAAACCGGTCGGTTCGCACTAACTCCCATCCATGTTTCTTAATCCAGGGAATTAGGGTGATTAGGCCAATGAGATTTTGTAAAAAGAGGATGGAGGCAATCGGAATCGTTTTACTGGCAAAGCGAGCGACGATGGTCATTACAGTAAAAAGTAGCCAAGCAATTAAAATGTAAAGAATGCCAGATTTTAAACTGCGATGAGTGGTTTGCATATCCAACCCATAACTGAAAATACATTTCCACCGCAAGTGAGCTGTCGGGAAGCGATTGCAAAA
>JANPFC010000146.1:0-1831 GCA_031423235.1 Chlamydiota bacterium
CACGGCAGTGGCGTAACCCGCCCCGGCAATTCCCGCTTCAGGAAAACCAAACTTTCCAAAGATCCATACATAGTCGAGGACTATATTTGCGAGAAGACCCACACAATTGATCCACATGACCATTCGACTCTGTCCTAGGCCCGTGAAAAAAGCGCTGGCGGCTGCTACTAACGCGGCCGGCATGGCCGAATAACAAAGCGCAGAAAAATATTCAGATTCCAAGTACCCGACATCTGCGGAATGCCCCATGACACGAAAGATTGGCACCGAGAACGGAAGAAACAGAAAAAAGAGCGCCCCTCCAAAAATACTCACGTAAATAGACTGCCAAACTGATCCTCCTCAGAAAAGTGGACGCACAGAAAAGAGTGGAAAGGTGATATAAGCCTGGCCGCTCAGGGGAGTAAAAATGTCTAGAAGAACGTTCACAAAAGAGTTCAAGGATCAGGCAGTAAAGCTAGTTCTTGAGCAGGGGATGAAGGCTACGCAGGTCGCTAAGGATCTGGGAGTTGGTCACACTTCGATTGATAGATGGTTGAAGGAAGCACGTGAGAACGGTGAGCACGCGTTTCCAGGCAAAGGGAAACTGTTGCCGTGGGATGCAGAGAAGCGTGAGCTTGAAAAAAAGCTTCGTCGAGTTGAGACCGAACGCGACATTCTAAAAAAAACCATTGGGTACTTCGCGGAGAAACCCTAGAAAAATATCGTTGTATCGAGGAGCAGAGGGGCGATTTCAGTATCGAGACTCTGTGCCATGTTTTTGAGGTATCAAAATCTGGATATTACCGCTGGAAAAAGCGTGGGCTCTCAAAACGAGAAGAGCAGGAGTACAAAATTATGAGAACAGTTGAAGATATTCACAAGGCATCTCGCAAGACCTACGGCAGTCCCAGGATCCTTGCAGAACTTAAAGGACTTGGAATTCCATGCAGCAAAAGCAGGCTTGAGCGGCTTATGAAAAAGCATGGAATCAGGGCAAAGACTCGTCGGAAATTTAGAATTACCACTGATTCAAAGCATTCACACCCAATTGCACCCAATGTGCTTGAGAGAAATTTCTCACCGAGCACTCCCAACGCCACTTGGGCAGGAGACATCACCTACGTCTGGACCGAAGAAGGCTGGTTATTTCTTGCAGTGATTATCGATTTGTACTCAAGGCAGGTGGTTGGCTGGAGCATGAACGAAAGAATCACACGGGAGCTGACCATGGAAGCACTGAAAATGGCGATTAATCGTCGTAATCCAGGGCCGGGTCTCGTTCACCACACTGACCGGGGTAGCCAGTACGCCAGCGGAGATTACCGGCGGCTTTTAAACGCACACAAAATGATTTGCAGCATGAGCAGGAAGGGAAACTGCTGGGACAACGCGCCCGTTGAGAGCTTTTTCCATTCGCTAAAAACAGAGATGATTTACTGGGAAAAATTCACGACCAGAGAGGAGGCTCGACGAAAAATCTTTGAATGGATCGAAGTGTTCTATAACCGGCAACGACGGCATTCGACACTGGGGTATCTGTCCCCAGCGAATTTCGAGATTGCCAACTTTAAACAATGCGCTTAACTTCGCGTACACTTTTCGAGGGGAAGATCAGAGTTTAGAGTTCTGGATAGAAGATCAGATTGGGGGGATGCGATAAGCGCGGTTACGGGTGGCCATCCCGAAGATATAAACGGAATGTAATGAAGAGGAACCCATCGTAATAGGAGATTAATCTGCAAATGGTAATAGATAGCCTTTATTCATTATAAATTGTAATCTTATGATTGTCCAGTGTGTAGTTTAATTTAGTTTTTCTTACTCTTAACATTTGATGCCATTGTAATTG
>JANPFC010000147.1:0-12543 GCA_031423235.1 Chlamydiota bacterium
TCTGTGTAGCTCCCTTTCTTCTCTGTGTAACTCTGTGATTTTCCTTTCTTAGGTTAAGGCCTATGGTGGCCTCCCTGCATCTTGTAAATCATTAGCCTTCGTTTCGAAGGCGTTATCTGCAGCCGCTTCGGCTTTATCCTGTGCCCTTGGTGTGTGAGCGAGGTCTACTAATCCTTAGTTCTCGCCTTCGTTGGAGTTGCGAAGTGAAATGCTGGGTTATCGAAATCGTGTCTTTTCACATGATAATAAGAGCGCCTATGGTCCCCTTCAGCCAAGCGATTCAAAGTAAACAGCATCGCCCGTCTTGGATTTGAGCTTCTATTCGGCTCAGAATAGTGAGGAACAAACGAAGTGATCAGGACCACATCTCCTGGATTTGCCTCAACAGGAATCCATTTAATTTTATCGGAAAATTGGGATTGAATCGATCCGTGGTTCTTACCCCCTTCGATATAGGGAATAACGCACCTACCCTCAGCAAGATCTTTCTGACTGATCAAAGGATCGTCGCGAAACGTTTCACACCAGTCATCTGCTACCTGCAAGCATCCGTTCTCAATAGTCGCTGCATCGATTGCAATCATCGCTGTGATGTGGATACGGGGGCCAAAAAAATCATAAGCAGGAAAATCCTGATGAGGAGGAAATGCCCCTCCGCCCGGCCATTTGAAATTCAGCTTATCCTTGAAAAGAACATAAGATTCGCCCATCAAACAGCCTAAGTAGGGGACAATCGTTCCCGAAACAAATGCATGCAGTTCGGGATAGCAAGTGAGCATATCTTCAGCTCTGCATGCCTGTTTCGGATCGCTAGATTCCGGCACAACAATCAGCGCCTGAGGGAGCATTTTCGCAAGTTCTTGAACAGAATATCCAGATTTTTGAGAGAGCTCCAATAATAGCTTTGATTCAAGGTGGATTTCATCTGCCCAATTTTGGAGAAGATGCACCTGCTCCTTTGAGAAAAAGTTCTTCAAAACGAGATACCCGTTTTTCTGAAGAAAGGCTTTTTGTTCATCCCATTCATGGGCCTGCATACGGCCAAATAAAAGCACCAATAATGCAAAAATAAATCTCACTGAAACTCGCCTTGGCGATGCCGCTCAATAATTCTTCGAATGATCGCTGTTGTCGAAACGCCGGGGGTATAAGGAACTGTTCTGAAAATACCAGCCTTTAAAGCTGCCCCATACTGATCTTCAAGAAGATCCTTGTTGAAATCATCGCCATGAACCACAAAGTCGATCTTCAAATCACGGATCATTTCATCTGTAAGTCTTAAAGGGGGTGCAATGACCACCTCATCAACTAGCCGGCAAGCCTGAATCACTTTAACCCGTTCTTCAAGCGTGAGTATTGGCTCTCGTTTGTATTCTTCAACGACATCATCGGCAAGTACGCCGACGATCAAATAGTCCCCAAAGCCCTTTGCTTTTTTTAAAAACTCAACGTGGCCCGCATGAAATAGGTCTCCGACAATATCGACATACACACGCGTTTCAGCCTGTAGCCCTGCGGCAAGAAGAAGTAAGCAGAATATACCCCGAATCATACCTTCACATCCGTTTTGAAAAAGTAAATATTATCTTTAGATAAAGTATTTTTTTGCAAGAGCAAGTTCTATATTGACAACGAGCCGTTTCTGCAGTAATCAGAGAGATTATGTGGAAACGGCTCCCCTTCTTCCTTCTTCCGTGTTTTTTAACTGCGCAAACTGCAGTCCAAAATGAATCGATGCTTTTTCAGGCTGAGTCGATTTCCCAAAAGTATAGCTTTGAAGTAGCCAAACTTCAGCCGCCCCTCCTCTCCCCTCAACCCCAATTGTGCTTAAGCACCTCATCCGTCTGGTTCTCGATCGATCTGGCAGAATTGCCAGAGCCCGCGTTCGATTCGCTCAACAACGAAGCTCTCTGGGATATCTTAAGAGAGATCGGAGTGAATGGGGTTTATCTGAAGGGGCTGAAAAAGGGAGGCCAGGCCCGCACGGGGATCTGCCTCGACCCAAAATGGGGTAGCGACTGGGATAGCCTCGCTTTATGGCTGCAGAAAAAAAAGATGGCTCTCATCGGCGATTCGATAGGCAGCTCCACAGGCTTAAGCGCCGATTTTTGGCTCGCCCTCAAGAACTTTAACGGCTATGCGGGACTCTACCATCTCGTTGAAATCGAGCAGATCGATTGGAAAAAGCTGCCGAAAGTGGGCAATACAACGCTCACTGCCAACGTCCCCTGGCTCACTCTCCAAGAGCTGCAGAAAAAAGGGTATGTTCCCGAGCAATTCAATGCGTATGTCAAAGAGAGCAGCTGGAATTCGACAGGCCCCATCAAATGCGCAGATGGGAAAGTGCGCAGATGGATCTACCTGAAAGAAAATGAGCTAAATCCTGCAATCGATTGGCTCAACCCCTCATTTGCTGGCTGCCGGATCGCAGCAGCCGATACACTCGACTCAATTTTCAATTTAGGGCAGAAAATTGCCAAGCTCGACGACTCAATCAGTTTAAGCGCGAAAGAGACGCAAGCTCTCTGGATCCGCAAACTGGGGGGCTCCACCGTTTTGGAAACGAAAGGGGGCCTCGAAGAGTGGAAAAGGGCTCCGACCGATATGATCGCCGACACGCTAACCCGCCCAGCTCTTCTCCACGCGCTCATCGCCGAAGATGCTGAAGCTCTAAAACTAACCTACAGACTGATTTTAGATGAAGGGATCGAAACGAGAAGACTGGTCCACGCCCTACAGCCGTTCGATCAATTCACCTGCGATTGGGCCATTCTCCTATCTCAACCGAGAAAGCGTTATAAATACTATGAAGAGACGTTGACGGGAGAAGCTCTTCGGATGCGCCTTTTGAAAGAAGATGCAGCAAGGCTAAAAGAAAATAACCCTGTTACCTGGCCCAGTTACTGCTTAGCAGCTCTCGGCACGCCGAATTATGAGAAAAAAAGGGACGATCTCCTAAAAATGCACCTCCTCTTAGCCTTTTTCTACGCGATGCAGCCGGGCGCCTTTTCATTCTCCGTTTCAGATCTCTTAGGGATGCTGAATGAGCAAACAGTCGATCTTCTGAACCCAAATGAGGCGTCCCTCTACGGATCGCTCCCCATGCAGATGAAAAATAGCTGCTCCTTTGCCATGCAGCTTAGAAAAATCCTCTCAGTCAGGACCGATAGCGGCATCGACAACGGAGAGCTCCTCAGTATCCCTGAAACCAAGCAAAGAGGACTCCTGATCCTATTCCACCGCCTCCGGGGAACCGGCATGCTGCAGATGCTCGCCGTCAACTTTGGACGCACTCCGGTCCAACAAACTTTAGAAATCCCCTCGATTCGGCAAACCACCGCCATCGATCTGATGACTGGGCTTGCCGAGAAAAAGCCTCTCGACTCCCCTACCCTCCGGCTCGAACTGCCACCTTTGACTGGAAAAGTTATCTTGTTCCAGACAAAATACTACGATTAAGAGACTGTCCACAACCCATGTTTCAGTCGATTTTTTGGTTCTTTTGAGCCGATTTTCTATTCAAATGCCGGGGATAATATCGATACAACATATTACCCCTGGCATTTGAATAGAAAATCGGCCAAAATAATCCAGAAAATCGACGAAAAATGGGTTGTGAACAGTTTCCAATGAAAATAGCTGTTGTTTGCGCGCCCGGCGTTGGCGATGCAGTCATTTTACATATTGCCTCCCACCATTTGGCTTTAGCTGGCCATGAGGTCTCTACCGTCACGCCCCACCGCTTTGGGAAATGGCTCGATCGGTATCGATTCGACAATGGAGAGGATTGCGATGCCATTTTTCTGCAGCATGGCAATACAGCGCAAGCAGAAGAAATCCGTCAGCAGAACAAAGTCGTTTATACGTTCTATGGAGCTCATAAGGTATCAAAACATGGAGCGCTGCGCCCGGATTTCGACTATGTATGCGATCTAAACCGAACGATGGTAGATAATGTAGTTTTAGCTCTTGGAAACCTCTTCAGCATCCAAGCCACAACCGATAATGGGTTAAGGCCCCCCTCAAACCTCATCCACCGTCGGAACAGAAAGAGGATCGCTATCCACTCGACAAGCGGCAACCCGAGTCGTAATTGGCCAGAGGAAAAATTCCTCAAATTCGCCAAATGGGCAGAGGCTCAAGGGCTAGAGCCCGCCTTCCTCCCCCAATTCCCCGCTCTTGAAGACCTCGCCTCCTTCATCTATGAATCGGGCTACTTCCTCGGCAATGACTCAGGCCCCGGCCATATCGCATCCGCCTTAAAAATCCCCAACCTCGTCATAGGCAGAGAAGAGCGGCACATGCGCCACTGGAGGCCTGGCTGGGAACTCGGAGAGATCATTGTCCCCCCGAAATGGGTCCCCAATTGGAGCGGGTTTCGGCTGCGGGAAAAAGAATGGAAACGGTTTATTTCAACCAACTCCGTAATTAATAAGTTCAAAACCAACGTATTAAACAATTAAGTGATATTAAATGCGAGGAGTTATAACATAAAGAAAAGGTGACTCATGAAAGATCTTCCTCATCATATGAAGAAATTGAATCGGCGTATTATCCGGTCTATGCATCGGGAAGAAGCAGAAGAGCTTCCAGAAATCCCCAACTGGCCAGATACAACGCGCGAGAAGAAAAAGAAAGCCAAGCAGAAAATGAAGGCTAAAACCCTTGCCCGCGCGCCGACGCATAAGTCTGCAGACGAGCGGAATAAGGAGATGAAGAAAGGGAGAGTTCCAGTTTTTGACCGGAACAGCGCGAAGCCGAAGCACGCCCGATCTTCAAAGAAAAAAACCCCTAGAATTTGACCTCTTCGAGGTGCTATAATCTACGGGATGCGGATCGCCCAAGTTTCTGATTTCCATTTTACCCATTTGACTTGGAACCCCTTGCGCCTCTTATCGAAGAGGGCATTGGGGAACTTCAATTGGATCACTCTCCGTAAAAGACATTTTTTTGAAGAACAGCTAGACCCGCTCCCCGACCTATTTGAGGAGCTTGGCGTAGATCTTATTCTTCTCGGCGGCGATTTCACAACGACTGCCCTCACTGAGGAGTTTCAGAAGGCGACCCGTTTTATCCGCAAATTCAAACAGCCTTGGCTTGCGACGCCAGGCAACCACGACCGTTATACCAAGCACAGCTGCCGGAACAAACACTTTTACCGCTATTTCGCCAATAAGAGAGAAGAGATCTCCGATCCGGTTGAATTCTTCACCTTAAAAGATCACAGAATTGAAGCGCATAACATCGGCAATGGATGGCGTGTGATCACCTTAGACACGGCCATGGCTACGAATTTCCACTCGGCTGAAGGGATGTTTTCAGAAAAACTCGAAGGGTACCTCAAAGAGGTTCTGAACCTCATTCCCAAAAATGAGTCGATCCTCCTCCTCACCCACTATCCGTTCTTCCAAAACGATGCAAAGCGGCACAACTTGATCCGCGGAGAAGAGCTCCAAAAGATTCTCGAACAAGATCCCCGCATACGCCTTTATCTCCATGGCCACACCCACCGGCACACAGTTGCCGACCTGCAAGTGAGCAAGCTGCCCATCGTTCTCGACAGTGGAAGCTGCGCTCAAGGGAGAAAAGGGGCATGGAACCTCATCGATCTAAATCCTAAAAGCTGCACGGTCTCGACCTACCGGTGGGACCATAAATGGACCAAAACCCGCACAGAAGAGTTCCCATGGACACGCAAGTAAACCGCGAACCGATAGGTTTTGTGAATTCTGGGGGGCCTCAGAGTGGTCCAGATTCGAGCTATCCTGAGGAGGGCGGTATTGCATCAATACCGCCGACGAAGGATAGCTCGAAGATGGGCCTCTATGACGGCCCTCCAAATTCACCAAACCTATCGGTTCGCGGTGAAGTAGAAACTGACGAACCGTGGTTTGCAGACGGTCTTCGCTTTAAATGCACCGGCTGCGGCGGATGCTGTACTGGTTCGCCAGGCTATGTCTACCTATCCAAGCCAGACCTAGAAAGACTCTCCACCCACTTTAACCTGACAGAAGAAGAGTTCTTACAAAAACACACGCGCTACATCGATGGGCAATACGCACTTCTCGACAAACCAGGAAACTACGACTGCTCCTTTCTCCAAGACAAGCAATGCACAGTTTATGAAGCGCGGCCGATGCAGTGCCGCACATTTCCCTGGTGGATCCATCATCTCCGCGATCCAAAGGATTGGGAAGAGGCGGGCAAGCGGTGCGAAGGGATCAATCATCCGGACGCTCCCACCATTCCCTCGCTCCACATCCAGGAGCAGTGCCTCACCTACCTGGACAATCTTTTAGAACAAAACTTCGACCTCTAATTTTTAGTAATATCCGAAAGAACTTCCAAGAGTTTTGAGTACTGTCTTTCTGTCCTTTTACGAAGAATTATTCTCACAAAAGGAATTAACCAACTACTAATACACATTTTCATGTTTATACGTGTTCTATCTGGAGAAATTTCTTTCATGGTCGTGAAATTTTCTTGAATAGATAAAGGAACTCTTACCAATAAACTCAATTCATAAGAAGAGTTTATCTCTGTAATCAGGATGGGTAAAGGTAGTTTCCTATTTATGAGTTTTGCGCTTACAATCGCCCCAGTTTTAACCCCTCCGCAAGTATTGCAGGTTTCAAACTGATCAACCCATTTAGGCCAATTGCTTGGATTAGTATAAAATTCCCAAACTTTTTTAATGGGAATATTGATTTCCATAGAATATTCGTGCCGCCACTTAAACATAACTCCCCTGAGATTAATCCTTTTTCAGATTACAAATGAATACATACCGATCGTAAACTGGTTCATATTTCTAATATTGACCAGTTTACGATCGTCGATTCTAGCGAGTTTTCGCGCGGCTCAAAATCAAAGATTCAGTCCGAGCTCAGTATACACCCGCAGTTATCATAGCTCCACCGATTCCCCAACCCACTGGATTCAAGAGAATCGTAAGATCCCTAATCTTTATGCCTCCAAATCTCGTAAATTGCCATTTCCATGTAATCTTCTACATCTTTTCCTTGGGCTGACATTTTATTGTGCACATCAACATATTTTTCAGCTGAAGATCTATCTGGGAAGAGGAAGCTTTTGTTTAATAAATTTTTACAAGAAACTAATTCATCAATTAGACCAAATAAGATTTCATGGAAAATAGAGGAATAGATAGTGCTTTCCTTTTCACAAACTCCAACATCATATCCCATTTTAATTGCTTGATCTTTTAAAAAAAATGGCATCTCTGATGGACTAGAAATGACATGCAACAGAAAGCAGTCTCCTAATTGCTTTAATTTTAAGCACTCATCAACCATACTTTTAAAATCATTAGCATTTACCTTGACTTCAAAAAAGCAGACCAATTCTCCTTCAAACCCTTGATATTTGCTAACCACTTCTTGTACGGATAAATCTGGAATTCTCTGCTTTTGTTTCAAGGTTGACCAGGAAGCATATGAAGAGGGGTCTCTTTCTATTAAAACGAGTCTATGCATAATTTCCCCTTTTTAATCAGTTATTAGAATGTGTTTTGGTCCTAGATGAATATGATCTGCACCATCTTTAGCTTTCCAGTGCCCTTTTCCTCTATCATCTCTATTTGGAAAATCGTATTCATTTGCCCAACCAAGCAAAGTATCTGCATCAGCATTCGAAATCCCTTTTTTTCCCGCTCCTTTAACAAGATCACTTAATGCCTCTTGATCGGAGGTATGTCTTTCACTTTCTTTCTTTTTGTTAATAACCATCCAACCATATGCAGAGCCAACCTGAGGCATCGAGGTACAGTTTCCTGAATAATCCATCGAATTGATCATCGATCCAGCAAGGCCGCCTACCACGGTATTTATTGCGCCTCCTGTGCTCGGAGATATCTGACGAGAATTAATCAGCTGATTTGTTGCCCAGCCAATGGCAACAGCTGATATTACAGCTCCACCGATTGCCCATCCCACTGGATTCGATAGAATCGCAGGAACTGCGAGTCCCGATGCACCCCATGCAAATGAAAAAAGGGGAAAGGCAAACTCCCCGTTCGGATCAAAATGCATCAGAGGATCGTTGAGAAGATAGGCATAAAGATTTGTCCCATCGATAAATCCTGCTGGATCAGTTGTGATCCAACGCCCAATAGTTGTACCATAGAATCGCTTACCAAAGGAATACAACCCCAGCTGAGAGTCAAGCCTCTTTCCGGAATACCGCCATGGGTTTAAGTGGGCTTTAGGAGACGGTAGTTCTTCACCAAAGGCCGTATAGTCATAGGTTTGGACAATTTGCGCATTTTGGTCGATTAGGCGGCGGATATTCCTTCGATGGTCACAGATGGGTACAAAGACCTCACCTTCTAGTTCGAGAGCTATGGGTTTGAGATGCAGCCCTGGGATCTTGATCGCTTTAGCCTTGCCATTAGGATCGAAAGAGCCAAGCTCTTCCGTCTTATGATAGAGGTATAGCTCTTGAGTCCCATTCATGGTTTTGGATATGCACCGGTCTAATGCATCAAAATCAAATAGAATGGATATTTTCTCACTCTTGGCATTCGTGAGCCTATTCAGCGCGTCAAATTCGTATTTATAGAGTCCGTTTTGTTTGAGATTGCCATCGAGATCGTAGTTAAGGGCGGTTTGCTCGTCTAGGAGATTGTAAGAGGTTACAACCCCGTTTTTCTCTGTGCGATTGTGGTGCGCATCGTAGGCGTATGTACATTGGCTATTAGATAAATCCTCAAGGATTAATTCGGATCGGTCGTTATACTCATAACTGCCATCGGATGAGATCGATTTGACGCGAGAGGCGGGGTCATAAGTGATGGATTGATTAAAATAGGGGCTGACAATTGAGGCCTGATTACCATTGTCATTCCAGGAGTAAGATTGCGTCCCCAGGTTATTGATCAGTTGCTCGGTGAGGAGATTCCCAGAGAGATCGTATGATTCATAAGTATGGGTGTAGAGCTCTTCTCCAGAAGAAGATAGCCGTCTTATGCTTTTTAAATACAAGGGATCATAGCTATACTCAATTGAGCTTTGGTCCTGAAAAGCAATCGATCCGAGTCGATTGAGAGGATCGTATGTCCTGGTGTACGAAATCCCATCCACTGTTTCAGTTAACACATTCCCAAAATCATCCAATGTCCGAGTGAGAGTATGTTTCCCATCTATTGCAGAACGGAGCCGCCCATTCAAATCGCGCTCATAGGTTTGATGAACTGAGTTATCAGAAGCATCGACCGTGGAAAGATAACCCAGCGGGGTATAGTCAAAGGTTAAAAGAGTTTTACTCGGAAGAGTTTTTGTCTCTAGCTTCCCATCTGGTTTGTATGTATAGGAGGTCTGTCTCGCATCGAGAGTCCCATCGGCGCGAGTGAGAGTTTTAATACGGTTTAATGGGTCATAAGTATACGCCGTTCTAAGACTTCCTTCCTGAATTAAGCTGAGGTTGCCAGCCTTATCATAAGTTCTCGTCTGCTTATACGATTGGCCAACCTCTAGGGAGGCCAAACGACCGTAAGAATCGTAAGTTTTGACCGTTTTTATCCCATTTGGATCTGTAGCGGTTGTCTTTAAAATAGGATTTTCTTCGTAATGAGTCGTCGTAGAAAAGCCAAGAGCATCTTTGCGCTCGGTGATCCTTCCAAACGGATCATACGTAATCGATTCCTCTGCAGGTTTGTCATGCGGATATCGGGTAATAGAAGTTTGGCTCCCTTCAGGATCCCATCCATAACCTATTCGGTATAGAATTGTCATATCCTGGCCTTTTTTTGTGAGCTCGAGAATCTGGCCTAAGGGATCGCGTGCATATTCGTTTATAAGAATACCGCTTTCTTTGACTGCCTTAAGCTGTCCGATACAATTATACTCATAAGTAGTTTGATGGCCGCAAAAGGTCTCACTGATTTTGCGTCCAGATCTATCATACTCATATTGAGTAATGCGATCCTCCTTGTCCCTTTGTTCAATTAAGTGGAATGTGTCGAATGTAAAGGTCTCTTCAGCAATGGTTTTGCCTTCAAATGCATACTTCTTTTCTTTGATCCGGTTGAAAATATCATACTTGTAGTGGATGGCTAACTTACTTTGATCAATGTGGGTTTGCAAATTCCCATTCTTGTAATAGGTATAGGTCTCTTCCGATCCATCGGGATAGATTACCTTCACAATTGAGCCGTATGCATTATACTTATATTGTGTCTTATGGCCATTTGGGTCTGTTTCTGTGAGCTTACGGCCGAATCCATCAAAAGTACAGATGACACTTACTTCCTGACCATTGATTTTGGGGCCCTGAATGAGGGTCGCTTCTCCTGAAATGGGGTCGTAATCATAAGCAGTCGATTGATGGAGGTAATCGGTTTTATGGGTGCAACGATCTAGAACACTATATTCGTAATTCGTTACATGTTCCGTTTTTGTTTCTAAATCGACTTCCTTAGCCTCTTTTAGACGTCCCCTTAAATCATAGCGGTTCTGCTTCTCCAGCCTACCCGAAAAATCCGTTGCTGTACTCGGCTTGCCTTTCGCTGTATATGTGGATGTTTTCTCATAGCCTAGTGGATTGGTTTCTGACAAAAGATTTCCCTGCTCGTCATATTCTCGAATTTCCTTATAGATAGACTTGTCATCGGCATCATAAATTTCTTCTACTTTTACAAAACCCCGCTCGTCATATTTCAGTTGTTTTTTTCTATCAAGCTGCAGTCCCGTTCCGTCCCAATAATACTCCTCGATCCACTCTGGCATATGGAGAAAGGGGGCTTCCTTTTTCAAATGATATCGGGAAACGGTTCGTTGTTTAACATCATCAAAACTCTCCACATCTTCAGAACTTCCGTCATCCACTATGTGTTCGATCAAATTTAAACAATCGTCATATTGCCAAAATTCGCGACTAAGGCCTTTATCCTTCTCTAAGACAAGCTTTTCAGATTTAAGATTGGTATTGGGAATGTATTTGTATAATACGACTTTCCCCTCTTCATTTTCTTCTCGGAGGAGTAAATTTCGGTTATCTTGTGAATACTGTTTCAGGACAACATACTCTTCAGTGATCCCTTCTCCTCGTAAATCCCCTAAAAAAATCTCTTTTTTAGGGTTGCCAAATGAGTCGTAATCCTCATATTTCCTACCCCAAAATAATTTCCTCTCGCCATCTTTCCAAAAGACGCTTTTAAGACGGCCTTGTCCATCCCAATCAATCACTTTTTCTTTTTTGATTTTCCCGTTGGGGTCAATAAAAGAAATCCCGATTAATCGGAACTCTTTACTGAATAGATACTCGATCTTGGAACCATCTTTTCGGGTTGCAATCGTCTTCCCCCCTTTTTGTCTAGCAATTGCAGAGTCGTATGTCATCTTATAAACATCGACAAGCGCATCGTTATCTCCTACTGGGAGAAAGAGCTTCTCAACGCGGCTTGGAGAAGTTTCCCCATAGGTTAAGAAAAAATGGGAGCCTTTACCGGCAAAATTAGTCAGCTGCAAGTAGGAATTATATCCAATGGTCTCTTCACGATAGAAAGGGGAACGAATTGATGTAATAAGTGGAGGCATTTCAATTTTATAACTTTGATTACTAGGCTTCGAGTTATCTTTGTCGTTTTTCATTTTCTTAAATTTCTCGGTCTGAATATAGGAAAGTTCCCTGATATAGGAAGCAACATCAACATAGCCATTCGTAAAAAAAGTATGATTAATACCCTCAACATCCATACGGACAATCGCATAGGTGTTTCTCTCTAACGGATCTAAACTTCTGATAAGGACCGATGTTGGAGTGTAATCGTAACGGAGGATTTTTCCATTCGGGAGAATCTCTTTTTCGAGAAGATAAAGATGTGAGCCATTTACCAAAAGATAAGTATACTGTCTCTGTGTCCCATCAGGTGAAAATAGAAAAAGGAGATTTCCTTGTTTTGATATTCTGATATTTCTTAAGTCAAACTGACCGCTAGCTTGATCCCCAGAAGAGTTGCTCATCCCGTGGGATGGAATAAGTAGGGCTCCATCGGCCAGAGAAAATTCAAGGGTGATTCCAGACGGATCAGTATACCGAGCTGTATTGCCAAATACCCTGATGCAAATATGCGGCATATAAACCCAGCCTTGGAAGCTTCCTTTTAATAAGGAGTAAAACTGCATCCTATTATAAAAGTCGTGATAATCATTGCCGGTTGGTGCTGGCAAATTCACATAGGGTGCAACATAAGTTCGGTTGATAACAATCGGTTCCGCTCCCCTTGCTACTATATCTGTGATCCGTAAAGCGGGTTGTCCGCTAAATGGACTTATGATGCCTCCAATTAAAGAACTCTCATCAGCAGAAAGAGTCGCAATCTCTTCCGGCGTTGAAAGAACTGTGTTGGGAAACTGGAGATCGGCAAATAGCGTGGCGCAGATAAAAAGAAAAATACAGTGTTTCATAGTCTCTCCATATTGAGGAGAGCCATACAATCACTTCGGCGAATTTGTAGGCAATACAATTTCCATCTCTAACTTCTTTGCGTCTCAGCGGCTCCGCGTCTTTGCGTTCTGTTTTTAC
>JANPFC010000148.1:0-58785 GCA_031423235.1 Chlamydiota bacterium
GGCAAGGACGTTTAGAATTTCGGCTGGTAGATCTAGCATCTTAGTTATTGGTACCTCTGGTTTTTTGCCGGCAAGCAAAATTTTAGGTATCTAAGATACTGATCTACCTTTTTTTATGTCAAAAAATCCTAAAGTCGAGACAGAGACCACCGAGATAAGAATTGAGAGAATAATATATATCTTCTCAGTTCCTATCTCGGTGATCTCTGTGTGCTCGGTGGTGAAATATGGGGCAGCGGGGGGCGTTTCGCCCCCGACTGCTTCTTGATTACTTTGGAATTGCGTCGAGATTGTAGAGATAGGTCTCTGGGAAGAATTTAGAGAGGATCTTCACTGCGTTCTCGCCGTTCTGAGCAAGCGCGTTTGCCGAATAGAGGCAAAGTCCCACTCCGTGTCCTTGGCCAAAGCCTGTAAACACAACCGCATCATCCTTGAGCGAGACTGTGAAGTCTGAGCTCTGGAGGTGGGTTGCGCCGAGGCGGCCTTGCAGGGTGAGGAAATCGAGATCGATGCTCTGCGCGCCGTCTTTCACACGAACTCCATAGACTTTAGAGGATGTCTTATCAACAAAGAGCTCAAAGGCACTGATTTGACTTACGTTGAGAAGATGGGAGAGGGTCTTCTTGCCAATCTGATAGGTCCATTTGCTTTTTTGACGAGAGAGTGCTGCGTGAGGAGCTTCTACCCCTTTCTCTGGAGCAAATGTGTCTTTGCGGAAAATTTGCGAATAGGGTGCTGTTTTTCCTGCGCTGTTCTCTGTCCAGGCTGTCGCAAAGGGGAGGTCTCTGCCATTATCATTATGGAGAAGGATGAGGTGGCGGGTGCTCTCAACTGCGCGATCGATGGATGAGTTGGAAACTACAAGGGCTGATCCCTGATAGTTGAGCTCAGAGGCGCTGACATGCCAGTAGCTGTTCGGGTTCGCACGGGTCGCATGGTAGTAGGCGTCGGTGCGGGCAAGTATGGCAAGCGCTGACATCACTTCTGATTCAAGGGGAGCGAGGAATTGCGAGGTGAGTTTGGACTTCACAAACGACTCAATATCGATATCGTTCACAATATTGATCGATTCGCCAACGCCGTATATCGCAATGGAACCTGCATATTGGATCCCGTTGATGAAGATCGATGTTTCCGATGAGCGGGGTTTGATGTAGATCTGGTGGATGCCAGGGAACTCTTCGCCCCATTTAAGTCCATTGTCCAGGGCGTGGATCATGAATCTCTTGCCGAGCAGACCGGAGGAGACTCGCGATCCGTCGTGAGGATTGAATATATAGTAGGGCCCTTTCACTTCGAGTAGGACGCCTTCAGCATCCTTTTCGATGAGAATTTGAATGTTGCGGGGCGCCATCGGTTCGGCTATCCGCTCATAAGAGGTATAATCATCAGCTTGAACGGTAGATAAAGCGCTGCAGAGAATGGCTGCGGCAAAAAGGGAAGTTTTCATTGCATTGACTCCGGTATTTTTTTTGGCCTTCGGCCAAGATGTTCATAGGCAGCAGCTGTGGCTTCGCGCCCCCGCGGGGTTCGCTTTATCATCCCTTGCAAAATGAGAAAGGGCTCATACACTTCTTCTATTGTATGAGATTCTTCGCCGCATGCAGCTGCCAAATTATTGAGGCCTACTGGGCCCCCGTCGTGATGATCAATAATAACACTTAGGATTTTTTTGTCCATTTCATCTAATCCACGCTCATCAATTGCTAACATTTCTAGCGCTTTGTGAGCCGTAGTTTGATCAATGTGTTTCACTTTTTGAATCTGTGCAAAGTCGCGTACCCAGCGGAGGAGATTATTTGCGATTCGAGGTGTGCCGCGTGAACGTTTGGCGATTTCTAATGAGGCGTCTTGAATGAGATTAACACCTAAAAGTCTTCCTGATCTTTCGACGATTTGTTTCAGTGTGGCTGGATCGTAGTAGTCCAGACGGAGTGAGATGAGGAAGCGGGAACGCATCGGTGCGCTGAGAAGTCCTGACCGAGTTGTGGCGCCGACGAGCGTAAATGGATTGAGTTTGACTTGCACCGTGCGGGCGTTGGGGCCTGAGTCGATCATGAGATCAAGCGAAAAATCTTCCATTGCCGAGTAGAGATATTCTTCAGCAGATCTAGGCATGCGGTGGATCTCATCTATAAAGAGGACATCGCCGAGTTTTAAGTTTGTGAGTATGCCTGCAAGATCGCCTGGTTTTTCAATGGATGGACCCGATGTGACGCTGAGCTGAGTTCCCATCGATTTTGCCATAATATGGGCAAGCGTTGTTTTGCCAAGTCCAGGAGGACCGGAAAAGAGGCAGTGGCCGAGCGCTTCTTTGCGGCTCTTTGCAGCTTCGATGAAAATTTCAAGGCGTGCAAGGACCGCTTCTTGGCCAATAAACTCGCTGAGTTGCTGCGGCCTCAAGGGGCTTTCAAATGGTGCGTCGGGCTTGGCCCAAGAGGACTCGATAAAAGCTTCGCTCATATATCAGAAAACTGTAGCAAGAAAACCATTTGAAAAGCTATACATTACAAAGGCCCCCCACAACAATTGGTATTATGTCACTACGTTCAGACAAATGGATCCGCCGCATGGCGATCGAACAAAAAATGATAGAACCTTTCGCCGACCGTCAAGTACGCGAAGAGAAAGGGGAGCGATTGGTCAGTTTTGGCCTTTCGAGCTACGGATATGACCTCAGAGTTGCCGAAGAATTTAAAGTCTTCACCAACGTCCACAACACAATCGTCGATCCGAAAAATTTCAACGACAATGCCTTTGTCGATATCCGTGGAAAGACTTGCATTATCCCTCCGAACTCTTTTGCTTTGGCAAGAAGCGTCGAGTATTTCCGTATCCCGCGTAATATCTTAACCTTGTGCATCGGAAAATCAACTTATGCCAGATGTGGTATCATCGTGAACGTCACCCCCTTCGAACCTGAATGGGAGGGTTATGTTACCCTTGAAATCTCAAATACAACTCCTTTGCCTGCAAAAATTTATGCAGGGGAAGGGCTGGCGCAGGTTCTCTTTTTCATGGCAGAAGAGGTTTGTGAAGTTTCCTACGCAGATAGGAAGGGGAAATATATGAAGCAGATGGAAATCACCTACCCGTGTATTTAAGAACCTGATATATGGATAAGAGGGAGTTCAGTATGTCCGTTTGGAGCCGTAGCTGGTGGGTCGTGGTCTTTTGCCTGATTACAGGGCTCGCCCATTTTCATTTTATCAAGGAAAAAAAGAACGCGATTTCTCTATTGGGGAGTCGGCTTGAGCAGATGGAAATGGAAAAGCTAAAGGCTCTTGAAAGACGGGAGGATCTCGAACTCCGGATTGCGTCTCAGAATGACCCTGCCTGGATCGAAATGGTTTTAGTCCGCGATTTAGGGGTTGTGCCAGAAGGGTTCCTCAAAGTACACTTTAAAAAATGATTTTCTTTCTCGTTCTCCTTATCGTCCTTTCGGCCTTTCTATCAGGTTCCGAAACGGCTCTCTTCTCCATTTCGCCGCTGACGGTCAAATCATACCGAAATACGACCTCTCCGCGGCTCAATTTAATCGGCTATCTCATGGAACGGCCGAGAGAAGTTCTCGTTACGATCATGATTCTGAATATTTTAGCTAACGTGCTGATTCAGAATACGGTATCTACGATCTTCGACGCTTACGAGAGCTGGGGGTTGAAAATCGGAGTTCCTCTCGCGTTGACACTCATTTTTGGCGAGGTTTTGCCTAAGTCGCTTGCCCTTCCGAATCATAACGCGGTCGCTTACTGGACGGCGCCTTATATACGCTTTGCGGCGAGTATGCTCCGTCCGATTCGGGGCCCGCTTACGAAAATGACCAGCATTATTTCCCGTTTTCTTTTTTTCTTTTTGCGCGAAGAAAAGGAGATCTCTGCCGATGAACTGAGGCACGTTTTAAAAACCTCTGAAGAGAGGGGCATTCTGATGCCGATCGAGTCTGAACTAATTGGGGGGACTCTTGATCTGCAGCATTCTCATGTTAAAGAGCATATGCGTCCTCGGGAAGAGATCCTATCCTATGATGTCCAAGAGCCCCTTTCTCAGCTTTTGCATCTTTTTATCGAGAAGGAAATTACGCGGATCCCTATTTGCGATGGGGATTTGGAAAATTTGAAGGGGATTTTGACGGCGCGCCAATTTTTCTTTCAGCAAAACCAGATCAAAAGCGGCAAGGATCTCCTCTCTATTTTGAAGAAGCCCTACTATGTTCCTGAGTCGACCCGCGCATGGACCGCTTTACGCAATTTACGCGAAAGGGGCGTCAGCCTTGCAATGGTAGTCGATGAATATGGGTCTATTTCAGGGCTGATCACGCAGGAAGATCTAGCTGAGGCTGTGATCGGAGAGATTGTCGATGCTAGAGATACAAAAAGCTTGTACACCCGCTCTAGCGAGGATGTGATTATCGCAAGCGGCCGGATGGAGCTTGGGGAATTTGAGGAGCTCTTTGGAATTGCCCTCAAGTCGAAAGAAAATATTGTGACCTTAGGCGGCTGGCTGATTGAGCAATTGGGAGATATCCCAACTACTGGCACAAAGTACGCGACTGATGAATTCCTATTCTATGTCCTTGCTGCCGAACCGAATCGGATCCGCAGGATCTATGTGCGGAGGCTTAAGAAATGAGCAGCAAATACCTTTTGTTAACGCTCCTTGCAGTATCCATACAGGCTTTATTTGCTTTCTTTGAGATGGCATGCGTCTCATTCAATAAGGTGCGGCTCCAATATTACGTAAGCATCGGGACAAGACGGGCAATATGGCTCAATTACCTCTTAAAGAGCCCATCGCGCCTTTTTGGAACAACCTTGATCGGCATCACGGCTTCGCTTGTCGTCGGTTCAGAGTGCGCAAGGCATTTTTACGAGTCGATCAACCTTGATCCAGATTGGGCTTTTGTTACGCAGGTACCCCTTGTTGTAGTCTTTGGCGAATTGGCCCCCATGTTTGCTGCGCGGCGCCATCCCGAGCAATCGGCGATGTTTTGCGTTCCGCTCATGATTCTCCTCGCTCGGATTCTTACCCCAATTACTTGGACGTTCGATGCGATTTCAAGCCTCATTCACAAAATGATGGGCAAAGAAAATGAAGTCCCCCTATTTCTGACCCGAGAAGAGGTCCGAATGGCGTTTGAAGAACAGGATGTTGGCACTGACGAATTCAATGCAGCGGTCAGTCAGATCTTTCAACTAAAGAATCTGACAGCTGGCCAGTTGATGATCCCCCTATCAAAAGTACAGATGGTCCCCTCAAGCGCTACTTTAGCCGAGGTGCGCCACGTCCTAAGCGTCCATTACGCCCCAATGATTCCTATTTACCACCGCCATAGCCACAATATTGTCGCAATCGCCACATTGCGGGATCTTCTCCGGATGGATGAGAATAAGAAGGTGATCGATTTGGCCCGCTCTCCATGGTTTGTTACGATGGGTACCTCTATCCTGCAGCTTCTGCAGCAGTTTAGACGGAATAATCAGAGTACGGCTGTGATCCTTGAGCCCTCGGGACAGGCGGCAGGCATTTTGACCCTCGATCAGATTCTGTCCCAAATTTTCGGCGAGGAATCCCAAACAGCTGTCATGGAAGAGAGTTCCCATTATATTGAGAGAACTCTTTCCGGCGATATGAGTGTTTCTGAGTTCAATAAACAGTTCCAAGCCCAGCTTCCAGAAGGGAAGGGGGATACTTTAAATGATCTCATTCTTTCGGAATTGGATCATTTACCCGTAAAGGATGAATCTGTCAGAATTGGCGATCTCGAGTTCACAATCGATGAACCAACGCTTCGCGGTATCAAAACACTTTCGGTTCGCTCAATTCAAGAATAAATTTATTTTCCTGACGGTACGCCAATTGTAAATAATGAGCGCTTGGGTTAATCTACTCTTCCCACATTGGATGGCTAATGGCTGTAGCAACACTTCCCCGTAAACGCTCTGCCTCTCGAAAAAAATCGTTCGCCGTTCGTAAAGAAACAGCGCTTGCCTATATAAACTGTATCGAAAGCACCTGGAAAGGGCACGAGCAGTTTGCTTTTTGGCTTATCAAGCGTCTCCATCCAAAAACAGTTGTCGATTTGGGTTTCGATAGAGGGCTTTCGACCATTGCATTCGCCTATCAAAACAGAGGCCATGTATTTGGAATTGATTGGTTCGATGAGGCAAACTACGCGACAAAATGCTTTGCGCTAGACTCTGCCTTTAGGAATATTTCCAACGCGATTCGGTTTCACTATGCAAAGAATATCCATCTTATTGTGGGGCCATTTAAAGAAATCGCAAAAACATGGAGCCGGAAGATCGATATTCTCCATATTGACTGGACCCATACCTATCACGCAACAAAGCAGCACTATGATAACTGGTGCCGGTACCTCACTCCAGATGGGGTGGTCTTGATTCATGATGTGACGGCCTATCCGACAGAAACGGGGAGGTTTTTCAATGAATTACCGATGCACAAGGTTATTTTCCCTCATGCCCATGGATTAGGTGTAGCTTCAAATAATGAAAAACTAATTGCTGAAATCCAAACGTTGTTCTTAACTAGCTAGTTTGAAAAGGGTTCCGAAGTCTAGGATGGAAAGGGCCGTCACTCCGATAATTGCATGGGAAACGGTTACTCCAAAAAGCGATTTTTGCTGATCAAATAAAATTCCCCAATAGATTCCAAAAGCAAAGCTAACGATAGCTAACCAGAACCCTTTTATTGTATGCATCATTTGAAACATAAGGTTTGAAGTTAGGATCGCCATGAACCCCCGGTTTGGCCCTTGGAAAAAATTTTTAAAGCAGCTTTGTAAGAAACCCCTTGCGATTAGCTCTTGAATGGGTGTAGTCGCAATGTAAATTGCGGCTATTATGATATGAGATTTGTAGTTCTCTTTTAATTCCGAAATCGGAATGAGGGGGATTCCTTTAAAGAGATCAAATTGATGAATCAATACCCATTTTAAAACAAAAAGAAAGATAATAAATGGAAGGGAATAGATAACTCCTTCTACAGAGTACCGAAACCATTTATAAAATGTCAGTCCATAAAACGAGAGGGGATAGCCAGAACTTTTGATAATATACGTTACTGAAGCCGCAAAAAAGATAACCAAAATCAACGTGAAAATCGGATCGATATATGCCTTCTGCGAGGGGAAGATTTCAATGAGTTTTGCGATGTTAAACCAGATCGCCGCAATAATAAACATGTGAACGATTGTTTTGCTGATTTGATTAAAGGATTGGAGTAATCTCATCTTCTCTTGTAATGAGACAATTAGTCTATCGCCTGTTTTTCGCAGATGCTGACTCACCTTTTTTCCAATCTGCAGCATCAGTTTTGAATACAGATTTAATAGGGTTCGGTCTTTTTCGAATGCGTCGAGATCGATGGCTATGATTTCAGTAGTCTCTGTGGCTCGTACAGAGGCAGATCTTTTCTCGCTTTCAATGTGCGCCATTTCTCCAAAATAATCGCCAGCTTGAAGAATGCCAAGTTCCTGATATTGTCCGAATTCTTTTTCCTCTTTAAGAACTTCTGCAAAACCGGTCTTTATGATGAATAATTCGCGGCCAATGTCACCTTCTTGGAAAATCCAAGTCCCTTTTTGAAATGTGAGGGTTTTGATGAAAGGCAGTATCTTTTTTAGTTCATCAACAGAGAATTGGCTAAAGAGCTTATTCTCTCGCAAAAAAGGGATCAGATTTTCTAAACTCATAAATGTCTATGTACTGAAAAATCGTTTATTTGGCAAATTTTTTAAATTTGGATTTTCCTGATGCGTCTGCTCTATTTGTATTTTGTCGGTTATGTTGCTCGGTTTCTCCTTTCGCTTAGGTACAAAGTTGTCATACGGGGCCTTGACGATCTTGTAGAAAGAACCAAGGATTGGAAAGGGATCCTTTTCATTCCGAACCACATAGCTCATATTGACCCGATTATGATCCTCGCCTATTTCTGGCCGCAGTTTAAGCTGCGTCCAATCATCGTGGAATATATTTCCCATATTCCCCTCCTTCGCCTCTCTATCCCTCTTATTCGGGGGGTTCTAGTGCCAGATTTCGAAACTTCAATCAATCAATACAAAGTTCGAAAAGCGGAAAAGGTGATTCAGACGGTCATTGAAGGGCTGGAAGCGCAAGATAATTTTGTGATTTTTCCTTCAGGCAAGTTTAAAAATCAGGGGAAAGAGAAGCTTTCCGGAGCCTCTATGGTTCATTCTGTGCTTCAGCTAAAGCCTGATGCCCACGTTGTTCTAATACGATTTTCTGGTCTATGGGGCAGCAGTTTTTCAAAAGCTTTGACGGGGAAATCTCCTTCTATTGTGGAGCAAACTAAAAACGGCGTAAAAACTCTGTTGAAAAATCTCCTGTTTTTTACTCCCCGCAGAAAGGTTTTTATCGATGTTTGTGCAGGCCCGTTGGATTTACCGAGAAGTGGGTCTAGAGTTGAAGTCAACCAGTTTCTGGAGAACTGGTATAATCAGTATTCAGATGATGAGGGAAATATTCATACTTCCGAGCCTCTTAAATTGGTCCGGAATTGTTTTTGGTCGAAAGAAATGCCGAGTGCGGCCATCCCCCCTCCTAGAAATCAGATCGTGAACACGTCCCAAGGATCTAGGGATATCGAAATGAAAATAGTTCGTGAAATTAGAAAGATTCTCGATCAGCCCAATCTCAATATTTCTCCCGATATGCTTCTAGGAGATGATCTTGGCATGGACTCTTTGAATATTGCAGAGATGGTCGCTTATCTCTCGAAAAATTACTCAGTTCAAGAGGTTGATTTTGAAGATCTTCAGAAAGTGGAAGACCTTATAGCTGCCGCGAGTGGGGCTCTTAAGCTTAAGGAGATTGTTGAGGAGGGTGAGAAGTTCAAGTGGCCGCAAGAGGATAACCGCCCTTCTCCTGAATGCTCAGGTGGGACTACATTCCATGAAGTATTTTTAAACATCTGCCAGAAAATGGGTTCATTTTCTGCGATGGGAGATGATGTTAGTGGAACGGTTAGCTATAAAAGGTGCAAAAAGGGGGTGCTTGTTCTTGCTGAGGCTTTTAGAAAGTTCCCCGAAAAGCATGTGGCTGTCCTCCTCCCCTCCTCCGTAGGTTCAACCCTTGTTATTTTAGCGCTCCTTTTTGCTGATAAAATTCCAGTTCCTCTCAATTGGACTCTGGGTCCCCGTTCATTAGAGCAGATGATGAAGATATCTGGGGCCAAAAGGGCCATCAGCTCTTGGCGATTCATGGAGAAGATCAACTTTGTTGATTTCGGATCTGTTGCAGACCAAATTGTCCTTCTAGAAGATATTCGGATGGGATTAACTCTCAAAACAAAGCTAAAAGGGGCAATATTGTCTCTTTTCTCGCCTGTTACGATCTTAAAGAAGCTGAAATTAAGTCGTCTTGATGAAAATTCCACAGCAGTTATCCTTTTTACAAGCGGTTCTGAATCTACTCCGAAAGGGGTCCCTCTTTCCCATAAGAACATCCTTTCGACCATTCGCAACTGTTATAAGAACTTACAGGGGAACTATACATCTAGCGATGCGATGTACGGAATTCTTCCTCAATTTCATTCATTTGGATTTTCAAACTCGACTTTCACTCCACTATTTTGCGGGATGCGAGTTGCGTTCTATCCCAATCCTGCAGACAGCCTTGCTTTGGCTGAGGGGATTCATAGGTGGAAAATCACATTTGTTCCAATCGTCCCCAATTTCTTGAATAAGATCCTTGATGTGGCAAGAGACGATCAATTAAATACGGTTCGATTTTTCATCACCGCAGGGGAAAAGACTCCCGCAAAACTGTTTGATAGGGTGAAGAATCTGAATACAGGAGCTATTCTACTTGAAGGGTATGGCCTTAGTGAAACTTCTCCCGTCCTTGCCATGATGCAATTGGGGAAAACGGATAGGGGAGTAGGGCAGCTTTTCCCAGATGTAGAGGCGATCACCATTCATCCAGAAACCCATCAGCTGATTGAGGAAGGTTCTCAAGGGGAAGTTTGTGTGCGCGGGCCGAATGTATTTCAAGGCTATATTGGAAACGCCCCATCTCCCTTTATTGAAATCGGAGGAAAATCTTGGTTCCGGACTGGAGATCTTGGCTATTTGGAAAAAGATCGAACTTTAATTCTGACTGGGCGGCTCAAGCGGTTTGTCAAAATCGGGGGGGAGATGATTAGTCTTGGGGGGATTGAGGAGGCGCTTGCGGCAGAGTGCCGTAAACGGGGCCTCTTCAGAGAGGATGTGCCGTCTTTAGCTATCTGCGTTGAAGGGGCGGATAGTGAAAATCCGAAGCTTATTTTATTTTCGATCTTTGATATGGAAACTGAGTTGGCAAACGATCTTTTAAAAGATTCTGGATTCAGCAATCTCATTAAAATATCTAAAACACGGCAGGTTGATGAAATTCCATTGATGGGGACGGGCAAAACCAATTACCGCAGCCTGCAGGCCCAAATCGATTAAGATATTTACCACAGAGATACGACTACTAAAGAGGAGGGAGAATACTGACGGTTCCCAGAACTTTTGCAGGAGAACAAGAAAAAATAGCAGGGATAACAGGATGGACAGGATGAAAAAATACAGAATCGGAAAAGTTTATTAAATCCGATACCGATAAGGCAATTATGACACTTAACTATCCTGACCATCCTGTTATCCCTGCTATTTTTTCTTGTTCTCCTGCAAAAGTTCTGGAAACAGTCATGCTTCTCTAGGGATCTCTTGTGTAAAACTAATTGCGCATCAGCTGTTTGTTAACTGAGTGCTAGGAAGTGAGTTTTCGTAGCTTGGCGACGATTTGGGACGTGCGGTCAATCACTTGGTCGATCTCCTCGCGCGTGTTCATCCGGCTAAGAGAAAATCGGATCGAGGAACGGGCTGTCTTTCTGTCGATCCCCATATTAGTAAGGACGCGGGATGGCTCGAGGCTGCCCGAACTGCAGGCAGATCCGTGGCTCACCGCTATGCCAGCTATATCTAGCTGCATGAGGAGTGTTTCCCCATCAACGCCAAGAAAGGCTATGTTCGATGTGTTGGAGACTCTGGGACCCTCTCCATTAATTGCAATGTCTGGGATGGAACGGAAAAGGCCGTTTTCCAAATGGAGACGAAGGTCGGTGAGTGTATTCGTAATGTCTGATTGATTTTCTTGGAGAATCTGAAGAGCTTCGGCAAGTCCAAGTATGCCGGCAAGGTTCTCTGTTCCTGCGCGCCGCGTGTTCTCTTGGCTTCCTCCCGTGATCTCCGGAGGGAGCTTTATGTCGGACCGAAGATAGAGCGCGCCAATCCCTTTCGGCGCATGGAATTTGTGCCCGCTAATGGCTATGGCTGCGATGCCCCGATGGGGGATGAGGGGCTCCTTGCCAATGTAGGAAACTGCATCAATGAAGAGGGGAATAGAGCGGGTTTCAGCGATTTTGGCAATGGCTTCGAGGTCGATTTTGACTCCCGTTTCTCCATTCGATGCGGATAGAACGATGGCTTTTGTGTTAGGCCGTATTGCGTCGCTGATTTGGGAGGGGAGGGGTGCGCCCCAAAGGTTCATGGGGAGGTAGGTAACATCGAGTCCAAGGGATTCAAGAGCTTGGAGTGTCCGATAGGTAGCAGAATGCTCGATGGAAGTGGTTATGACGTGCCCTTTGGTGCCAATACCGCGTAGGAAATAGTTGATGCTTTCTGTGCCTCCAGAGGTGAACAGGATCTCTTCGGGTTTGGATTTGAAGAAGGCGGCAACCTTTTGTCTGGCTTGAGAGAGGTGGTTGCGGGCTTGCTGGCCAAACCAATGGACGCTAGAGGGATTCGCTGGAGGACCGCTCAGGTCCAGTAGCATCGCTTTGAAGACTCTCGGGTCTAGCGCTGTCGTCGCATTGTTGTCTAAGTAGATCCTTTGCACTGATAATCTCTGATTGAATCATGAGAATGGTGATATTATCAGAACTGCCTTTAATTTTCGCCTTTTGAATCAGCCTTCTCGAGGCGGTTTCTATGTCGGGGGAGCGATTGATAATTTTTTCTATATCTTCAATGGAAAGGACATCGGAGAGGCCGTCTGTACAGAGGAAAAAAAGGTCCCCCGGCTGATGGTCGGAAACGGCTATTTCAGGGTTGGCTATGGGCGCTGTTCCGACTGCCCTGGTAATCACATTTTTATAGGGGAATGGGGTGTGGGATTCCTTGCCAATTTTTAGCCACTTGGCAAAGAGAGAGTGGTCTTGCGTGAGGAGCTCGAGCTTTGTATCGCGGAGACGGTAGATCCGGCTGTCTCCTACGTGGGCATAGATCACGGCAACGTCTGTCCATATGAGACAGCAAAGAGTTGTTCCCATGCCTGAGAGGGCGTCGTCATTCTTGCCGAGCCGGTAGACCCAACTGTTGGCTTTTTCGATGGCATGTCTTAATTCGATCATCCATTCGATCGGCCCTTGGTTTTTGATTTTTCTTACAGAGTTTGCAAGGTGGTCAATTGCTTCTTTGGCTGCGACTTCTCCGGCTCTGTGGCCGCCCATCCCATCAGCAATGGCAAAAAATCCAACTTCAGGACAGGCAATCCAGACATCCTCATTATTGGGCCTTGTAACGCCGATGTCTGATAGTCCGAATGCCTTCATATACCCGTTGTAAAGCCACCAAAAAGATAGAGATTGATCACACTCACCGCATTGAATGACCCGTGTAAAACCATAGGTGCTAAGATAGAGCCCCGTTTCTCATAAAGAAAACCGAGAAAGAGAGAGAGGATAAAGAGCGGAGGAATGATCGATATATTACCGAGCGCTTGTCCTGCAGAGTAGTGAAAGAGGGAAAAGCAAACGGATGTGATTAGTATGGCTTGGCGTGAGCCTATGTGCTGCCGGATATAGGTTTGCAAAAAACCCCGAAAGAGGGTTTCTTCAATGAGGGGAGCGAGGAAAATAATCGAGATCACCGCCATTCCAAAGTAGAGAGGGCTTTCAAAGGTCGATTTAAGAAATTTAACGGCAATTTGATCGGGCAGATGGGTCGCATCAAAGAGTTTTAAGACGATGAATTCAAGGGCTTGGCTTAAAAAGAGGACGAGGGGAAAGGCTAGTACCCACGCGTAAAGGGCAGACCAAATGTCTTCAGAAAATGAGTGGTCTGTTGTAGTTCTGCATATAATCCCCTTTCTCACTTTTTCTGGAAGCGCTCTTAAGTAGAAAGCGAGAAGGATAAAGATAAGGAATGAGACTCCAAAGTTTAGCCAATTTGAATAGGCCATGTAATTGGCCATGACCTGCTTTCTAAAGAGGGCAACGACTATTCCGGTGGCGAAATAGCTGACAATAAAGTAGATCGCAAACGCCCCTATGACGTGCAAGAGGCGGATCGGCAATATCCATTCAAAGTTCGGGAATTGGAAGAATCCTCTCTTCGCGCCCATGAAGAGCAGCAGTAGCGCAAGGATCCCGAACGCAATGGTTGCCAGAGCGTCTGAACTCATCTACTTTTTGCCAATAAAATGTAGTCTGTGATCCGAGTCGCCACTTCTTGAACCAGTTGGGCATGAGCAATACCCATAGGCGATTTTCTAAATGCTTCGGTACCCCAAACTTCGACCGAATAATCGGTTGGAATGAGAGTTTTCGGAACAAAGTAGCTGTCTCGAATCATCTCTTGAAGAACAATTTTCGGTGCTGCTCCTCTTAAGTCGATCACGCGGAGTCTGATTCCCATGTTCAGGTTGCTCGATGCTTCCTGTAGCGAGACCCCTTTTGCTTTAACTGGGGCAAATTCGTGCTCTACAAGTTCTAGAAAAGCGACAAATTCTTCCCCTTGGAATTCCCGTTTCATCCAAGCGAGATCAGTACCAAATGGGTTTTCAGTGAATGGGGATTCTTGTTGCGAATGGACATAAACTTGTCCTGTTCCGGCAACGAGGTTCATCACACCTTGGGTGAGTTCTTCTGAAAGACTCCAAGATGCATCAAAGGATGTGGTGTCCAGCATGGATGCGACCGCAACAGACGGTTTCGCTCTTCCATCATCATGGAAACGGCTCATTTGATCGTTTTGATTGTGGCTGCAGCTTGCAGCTGCAAGGGCAATTAGAAAAGCTGGGATACGGCGCATGATCTTCCTCCGGAAATACAAATCTCAAATATACATAGGAAGAAGAAATTAGGAAAGATGAATTGCTAATAGCGAGGAATAGGGGGCAAGTTCGGTCGTAGATACGGTTAGGCCATCGGTGTTGCAGAATAGCCAATCTTCAGATGTATTGACGACGGTTTTCCAATTGCCTGGCGGAAGGGTGAGGGTGGCCGGCTTGAAGTCGGCGTTGAAGGCGATGTAGAGGGAAGGGGGGCCTTTCATCATGTAGGCGATGAGGCGGGATTCGGGATCCCAGTTGGTAAACCATTCGACTTCCGCATCGGTTAGAAATTGAGTGCGGCGCAATTGCGGGTGTTTGTGGCGGAACGCGATGAGGTTGCTGGTAAATTGGAGGATTTTTTGGTTTTGCTTATCCCAAAGAACCCAATTGATCTCATTGTCTTGAACGTACGGGTTGTTGTTCCCATTACGGGTATGGCCAATTTCATCGCCCATGAGGAGCATCGGGATCCCTTGCGAAATAAACAGGGCGAGGAGAAAGTTGCGCATTTGTCTTTCGCGTAGCGCGTTGATCGCCGGGTCGTCTGTTGGACCTTCATGGCCGCAATTCCAACTGTCGTTTTGATTATTCCCGTCGAGGTTATTTTCGCCATTCGCATAGTTGTGCTTGTTTTGGTAGGTGACGAGATCGCGGAGGGTAAAACCGTCATGGGCAGTGATAAAATTGATGCTGCTTAAGGGGGTTTTTGAGGCGCTGTAGATCATTTCGCTGCCGCAAATGACGTTTGCAAATATTCCTACTTTGGCATCGGTCCCTTTCAGGAATCTCCGGACGATGTCTCGATACCTGCCGTTCCATTCGGACCAGGGGCCCCATTTCGGGAAGTATCCGAGTTGATAAAGCCCTGTCGCATCCCAGGCTTCGGCTATGAGTTTGACTTTTGCGATAATAGGGTCTCTTTTTATTGCTGTTAGAATGGGGGGGTGATCAATTGGGTGGCCATTTTGATCTCTTGTGAGTATTGAGGTGAGATCAAACCTAAATCCATCGATGTGCATCTCTTGAATCCAGTAGTGGAGGCTATCCAGAATGAGCTTTTGAACTACTGGATGATTGGCGTTGACTGTGTTTCCGCATCCGGTGAAATTGCGGTATTTTCCACTTTTATCGACCATGTAATAGACCGAATTGTCAATCCCTCTGAAATTGGCGTAATATTCGAGGACGTCTTCCTCCCCAGTATGGTTATAAACTACGTCCAAAATTACCTCGATTCCATGCTTGTGGAGCTCCCTTACGAGGGTTTTGAACTCGTTGATAGGATCGCTGGCTCCATACCAGCCCATTGGAGCGAAGAAATGGAGGGGGTTATATCCCCAGTAGTTGACGAGTCTTTGTTTTGTAATTGGGTCGAAGTCTTTGCAATGGGTATGGTCAAAGCCAAAAATAGGCATGAGTTCGACGGCGTTGACCCCGAGTTTTTTTAGGTAGGGGATCTTTTCGATGATCCCAAGATATGTGCCTGGATGGGCAACGCCGCTGGAAGGGTGCTTGGTGAAGCCGCGGACGTGCATTTCGTAGATGATGAGGTCGGAACGGGGGATTTTCGGCGGCTGGTCATTTTGCCAGTCAAATGGGGCAGGCAGAGAAGCGATGGCCCGTTCGGCGCGGATCATCTTCGCGTAAGGATCGATCAGCCAAACATTCGGGTTGTAGAGGAGCTCTTTAGGCCCTTCGCACCGGTACGCATATTCTAATCCATGAGGGAGATCGGTAATCCCTATATGCCAAATGTCTCCGGTACGATAGAGTGGGATCTCTTTTACGGGATTGCCCTTTGAATCAAAGAGTCCCAATGTCACTTTTGTAGCGTGGGAAGAGAAGAGAGCGAAATTCGCGATGGAGCCCTGAATAGAAAAGCCTAATGGATCTGGGGTTCCTTGATTGAGGTACATGATTCAAAAAATAAGTTTACGTCTACTCTTTCTTTAACATTGAATTTAAGTTTTGTTTCAACTAAAATATTATCAGCAAAAATAACGTCTAAGCGTCAAAGAGACCGATTTTTAGAGGGATATTGAGATTTCCCTTGCAGCCAAGGGTTGCAAAGATTTATAAAAGTTTCTGCTCTTTTTACGTTTTGATCATTTGAACTAAAAAACAATCCAGTCAGGAGGAACACAATGTCCTATGAAAACGCCAGAGCGAACTTAAGAGAGTTCGGCAAGGAGCTAAACCTGGAAGGTTTAGATTTCGACGAGAACAACACCTGTATTCTCGGAATCGATAACACCTTCTCTCTCCATATTACTTATGAGCCGAATTCAGATCGTCTCTACCTATATTCTCCAATTCTGGATGGTCTTCCAAAAGACGACAGGATCCGCTTAAAACTGTTCGAGCGTTTGCTCGAGGGTTCTATGCTCGGCGGCCAGATGGCTGGCGGCGGTATTGGCGTTGCACCAAAAGAAGAGTTGATCCTCATGCATTGCGTGATTGACATGGGCCTTGGCGTAGATGCTGCAGCTCTCCGTAGATTCGCACCGCTTTTCGTAGAAACAGTGGAAAAATGGCGCGAGATTGTGAATAAGGTTTTGGCTGGCGAAGATCCAGGCCCATTCCAATTCCCAGTACCTCCACCGGATCAAGCAGCCACTTTCGGCGGCTCAAAACCGGGCGAGCGCTACATCAAGATTTAAGCTCCTCTACCGCCCCCGCTTCCGGGGGCTTTCCTTTGATTTGTACTAGTTCTTTATAAAGCCACAGCGCCGAACAACGTTTCCGATAGTCTATCTGAAGCATCCGGTGGATCAGCGGCTTGATTGTCTCAGGGATTCCCGATTTCTCGATTTCCCGTTCGATTTCGTCCATAGTTAGTTTCTCGATTCTCGATTCAATTTGCCTATCGTTTTGGAAGTTCATAAGCGTTCCGGTTTCCCGATGGAATAGGGAGAATAGAATCATGCCAAAGGACCAGATGTCTGCCTCTTCCGTAGAATGCTTCACCCATTCTCCGGTTAACTTATGGTCCCAGAAAGAGGCGAGTTTTTCCGGGGCGATATAGGCAAGAGTTCCTGTCCGATTTTCGATGAAATCCCGTTGGTTTTGCCTGCAGGCTGCGCCGAGATCTCCGATAACCGCTTTGATTTTTCGGCCCGCAATCCCTTTGGCGTGAACTGAAATGAGTATATTTGAGGGTTTTAGATCCCTATGAATGATTCCCAAGGAGTGTAAATTGAGGAGTCCGAGAGCCAGTTCCGTAGCGGTTTGGATTTTCTCTTGAAGGGTGAACTGCCATTTGTTGTCGAAGACCCGTTGCAGATCTCCGCAGTTTAAAAACTCGGTGAGGATATAAAACTTCCCCTCCTGCTCTAATGAAGCTTCAATCTGAAGAAGGCCAGATAATCCTCTCAGTTCATTTAGGAGTTTCACTTCATTTGCAAGAAGTCTCCAATCCATTTCCTCCAAATATTCACGCCTGGAAATGGCAGCCGCGTAAATTTGCGCGTTCTGGATTTTAAGGGCCAACTTCACCCGTTTAATTGAGCCGCTGCCAACGCATTTATCCTTTCTCTTCGTGAATTTGCTAAATAGTATAAATGATTGTCCTTGGCCTGCAATCAGAGTGCGGATGGCCTGCTTTTTTATACACTTTAGTTCGGCTTGCTGCAGACACCTATTTCCAAGGTGGACCATTCTAGCTACATCATTCTCAGTTACCTGATCTAAAGTACATCGGTGGACATGTGAATGGAGTTTCTGTATTAAATAGGCTGGAAAGTGTTGGAGGACAGTTTGTATTTCAGCGGCAGTTTCCATAAAACATCTGAAAATATCTTCATTCAAGACCCAGATCTGCTTTTCGGCTTCATCTAAATAAAGAGTGATTTGCGTGTAGCGATTTTTTAAAAAGAAACTGGGGGCCGATTTTCTCGCATGCGCCCAGTGATCGCTATCCTCAAATCCCCGAAATGCGATTTTGAAAAGGCTTGATTCTCCTGGAATTTCCTCTATTGAGGATGCGAACAGTTTTAAACGGGGGTAATGCAGGGCTGGGGCGACAGACATTAAAAATCACATGTCAAAAAAATTATTGAATGGTGAATTCTAGTGAATCGATCTCTTTTTCTTCTACGGCTTTCTGAATTTGTTTGATGCTGCTCATGACTGTGGAGTGGTCTCTTCCGAAGATATCTCCAATTTTCTGATAGGCGATTTTTAGTCTTTCTCTACAGAGATACATGGCGATCTGTCTAGGAAGAGCAACTCCTCGCATTTGCGATTTGCCAAGGATATCTTCGCTTGTGATCCCATATTTAGCTGCGACGCTTTTGATGATTCTCTCCGGAGTGAGGGCGTTTTCAGCCTCTTTTTCCAAGAGGTCTTTCAAGAGTCTCTCTCCGATTAAGGTAGTGATTGGGCCACCTTTGGAGCGGAGGGCTAGAGCTTGGAGCGCTTGAATTGGGTTTTTGGGGAATTTTTCCACAAGCCATTTGAATATTTCCTCGCCTAGATCCATTCGCCAGAGAGCGGCCTTTTTTTTCAAAATGGGGAGTGGGCTGGTCTTTCCAACCTCTAGTGAGATTCCCCATTCAAAACGGCTGATAAGACGAGGCTCCACTTCATGCAGCTGGGGAGGGGGGACATTGGCGCTGATGAGGATGAGTCTGCCGATTGTATGGAGGGTGTTGAATGTGTGGAAAAACTCTTCCTGAGTAGCCGTTTTGCGAGAGAATATATTTATGTCGTCGATGATGAGGGCGTCGATATCACGGTAGATTTTTCTAAATTCTTGCATTTGGCCGAGGCGGATCGCTTGCACTACGTGTTCGGTAAAGGTTTCGGCACGAACAAAGAAGACTCTTTTGCCGCTTTTTTCTAAAGCAATGGCAGCTCCCATCAGAAGGTGTGTTTTACCTGCTCCTTTGGGTCCATAGAGGTATATTGGGTTAAAAGGGGAGGCTTCAGATAATAACCGGTAGACAACGAGGTTCGGTTCCTCGGGGACGAAGTTCTCTAGAGTCATCTCTGGGTCGATCGGATCAGGATTGAAGGATAGGGCTCGAGGCTCTTCTTTTTTTACAATGCCAGATTTATCTGTAACCAGATGGACTTTAATGGGCCTTTGATTGTGATTGAGCAGCCCTTTTAAGCGGGGCCGCACATGTTCTTCAAACCAGCTGATTTGAAACGAGTCCCTAGCTTCAAGGTAGATGTTGCCCGCATCAAAACGGATGAGTCCAGGGACCCATTTTTTTACAACTTCAGGCCCCAATTCTTGGCTTAACTGCGACAAAAACTGTTGCCATTCATTCACAGAGCTTTACCCCTTTTTGGGTGCCGCATTCATTTTTTTCATCATCCACATTTGCTGGCCGATTCCAAGGAGAGTAGAGAGCATGAAGTAGATGTTAAGCCCTGATGGGAAGTTATAGAACATGACAGTGAAAAGGACCGCCATCATGTTGCCCATCATTTTTTGCTGCTTCTGGGTGTCGGAGAGCTTGCTAGGATCTTTTGGCAGTTTAGATGTGAACTTCTGCTGCAAAAACATCGTAATACCCATCAAGATGGGGAGAAGATGGAATTCGTTGCCAATGAACCATATTGGCTGTCCCCAGCTAAAAAGGAGGTCGGGGGCCGAGAGATCGTCGATCCAGCCTGGAATAAACACGGCGCCGCGCAATGGGAAGCTTGATTTAAGAAGGTAGAACATACCGATCAAAAAGGGCATTTGCAAGAGGACTGGGAAGCAGCCGGTGAGGGGATTGATTCCAGATTCGCGGTAGAGGTTCATCACTTCAGATTGAGCTTTGCGCGGATCTTTTTTATATTTATCTTGTACAGCCTTCACTTTGGGGGCGATTTCCTGCATCTTGATCGAAGAGCGGATAGACCAGTTGTTGAGCGGATACATCATCGCTCTTAGCGCAATCGTAAGGAGAATAATCGACAGGGCCCACGAATGGGTTACCGCGTAGAAAAGCTCCATCAAGAGGAAGAGGAATTTTGCAAATGGCTGCGATATGAAGGAGAACCAACCCTGGATGCTGAGGGCAGAGACGTAATCGGGGTTGTAGTTTTGGAGCGGGTCTTCATAGAGAGCATCGAGTTCTTTGAGGAGGGCGTTGTCGTAGGGTCCTGCAAAGATGCGGAAAGGGGTGATGCCGCTTTTGAGCGGTAGATAGGTGGCGTAGCCTGGATAGCTGGCGGCTGGATAGAGGTTGTAGCCTGGATCGATCAGGGTGAGGCGGGTAGGGATTGTCGCTCCGTCGATTTGAGCCGTTTTATAGCCAGCTCCAGTTGGTTCGAGCGGGTCCATGATGATGCCCAAAAAGCCGTTGCAGTTGCTGATCCAGTTTGGCGAAATATTTGAGGCTAGGATTGGCCCTTTTTTGGGTAAATCGATCGTGTCGACATCGGAAACTTTGTTTTTTGTGACTTGGATGCGGAGTAGAGGGCTGTAGGAATTGCTGACAATCTCAGCGTCAGGGACGCCTGAGCTCAGCCATAGGCCTTGAGCATCTCCATCTACACGGATGTCCAAATTAAAGCAGTAGGGTCCGTTGCGAACTTCTGGAATGGTGTACGTTTTGGTGACCTGGGCGCCGCCTACAACTCCCTGGAATTCGATCAGATTCTTTTCAAATCGGCTCATCCGAAAATTGACGTTCGCAATGTTTGGATCCTCTCCAACGATGTTCAAACTGTAGTATTCTGGCGAGATCGATTTGCCATTGATGCCGCGGCGGAGGAGGGGGTAATAGCCGCCGAGTTTTCCTTCCGAGTGTTCGCCATCTGGAGTTGAGTAGGCATGGAGCGGGAAGCGGGCGTTTTGCGGGGATGTTGCGAGGATTTCCCGGTCGAAGTCGATCTCTTTGACGTAGCTATTGGGATTGGAGTTTTTTAAAGGTAAGTTGATCTCGGCTAAGCTGCCGCCTCTAGAAGAGAAAACGAGCTGCTGATATTCGTTCTCCAGGACGTAGAATGTTTCGCCCTGAGAACTATTGCTAGCTTGAGCGATAAAGTTATTTGCTTTTTCGAGGGGAGCGGGAGGTATTTCATTCTGAACGACGACCTTCTTCTCTGCGGCTGGCTTTTCGCCATAGTAGTTGTAAAAGGTGTGTACGCCAAAAAAGGCTAGGCTGACACAAACCATGAAAAGAAGGGTACGTTTATCCATGTAACTCTCGGGCTGATTAACTAGGGAAGGATAGCAAAAATTGGAAATTGAAGCAAACAAGTACGGAGATTTAACGCAAAGACGCGGTGCCGCTGAGACACAAAGGGGTTTTATTCTTCGCGGGTTTGCTGGAGCTTGGCTTCCAGCGCCGTGAGGAATTGGGCAAACGCCGAGGTGGCGCGGAGATTATCGAGCCAGTCGTCATCAAGAAGTTCATCAATGGACGGAAGCGATCGGGCCCATAGCGCTTTGTAGATGAGTTCCATCCCTTCATGTGTGCGCCCAAGGATCGAATAGAGGCATGCGAGGGTGTAGTAGGCCGCTTCATTGCCGAGGCGTCCTGCTTTCGTAATTTTTATTTCAGCATCCATATAGAGCTGATTCATGAAGTCGCTATCGAGTGTGTGATGAGCGAGGTGAATGAGGCAAACTCCCCAATCAAGCCAAATTTGATCATTTTCTTCATCTGCGCGAATAGCTAGCCGAAAGAAATGGACCGCGCGTCTGTAGTATTCAGATTCGCTCGTGATATGGCCGAGTTGAGAGTAGGAGAGGGCCATCCGGTGGTGAATCCGGGGAAAGTCTGGATCGATCAGGAGCACGTGGGAGAAAATTTCAATCGCCCGTGTGTAGTGGGACTCTTCTTCAGTAAAGTCGCCGAGCCACTCAAGCGCGCAGGCGTACTCGTAGAGCCATTTCGGGTGGTGGAGGAGAGTATCTTTATGATTTTGAAGGAGCAGTTCAAAGAGGATGATCGATTGCTCAAGAGTGGGGAGATCATCGAGTATTTCGCTGAATTGGAGAAGGCAGCAGGCCGAATCGAACAGAAGGGCTGGGCAAGCTGGTTTCAGATCCATGGCTCTAGATAGGAACCGGTGGGCTCTCTCAATTAGGTCTTCATCATCTGTGAGTTCGGCATAGTGCATGTGGACAAGACCGAGGGCGTGCCATAGTTCTGGATCGCTTCTGTCGATCGAGAGTCCATATTGAAGCTTTTCAATGGCGAGCTCGTAATAATCGGCGTCTTCATAGTATTTGCCGAAAGCGATGAGGCAGATTCCATAGGCGTGCCAAAGGTCTGGGTCGTCGGGGAACTGATCGGTCGCTTTAAGGACCTGGTGCTCTGCTTCGACGATCAGGTCAAGGCGGGCTGTGATCATACCGAGTGTTGAAAGGCTCTCCACCCACTGGCTGATGATGACGGAGTCTTCTGAATCGAGCTGGGCTGCGCGCGCGCACTTTTCGATGCTGAGCCGGAGCGATTTCGCGTCGCTATTATGTCTTCCCGATTCGCCGAGGAGCTGTCCCCATCCGAGCCATACGTCCGGATCGCGGGGAGATATTTTAGAGGCGGCTGAATAGGCGTCGGAGGCTTTGGCCACATACCGCTCGTCGAGCGTATTGATGTAGAGCTGCGAATAGGCTTCTGCAAGGGACATCCATCCATCAAAATATTGAGGAGAGGCGTTCACTGCTTGCTGCAGGTACTCGATTGACTGGATATAGAGGCGCGACTCGTTGATGAGGAGCCCCATTTCGAGGTAGGCTTTGCCGCAATCATTCCAAAATTCAGGAGAGGGCTTCTCTTGGTGGGTTTTGGAGGTCTGGAAGGAATCGATTGCGAGGCGGACGTCGAGGGCTTCTCCCGAGTGCTGAGCGATCTCAGACCAGGCAATTCCGTTGTCCCAGTGGAGTTCTGCAAGGAGTTCTTTCGGCTGGCCGGCGGAGTGGTCGAGCGCTTTTTGATATTTGTCTTTCGCTTCAATTAAAAAGTGGTGCTCTTCATGGAATCTGCCGAGTTGTAAGAGGACGTTGCCCCAAGCGACCCATGCATCAAAAAAATTGGGTTGGAGCTGGGTGGCGATCTTAAAATTTTTACTTGCGAGGAGGAGCGCTTTCTCTTTCCCTTCTTCCGATCCATACTCGAAGAAGGCGAGGCCTTGGCGGTACCAGATTTGCGGGTTTTGGCCGTCTAGGTTCGACGCTGCCTCAAAACAGGAGAGGGCTCTTAAGTTGCCTTGCAATAGGGCCATTTCCCCTTCGGCCAGATAGCGGTATGCCAACTCTTTTTTTTGCTCTTCCGGCAAATGGCCGCCCTCAATGGCCTCTCTCGGGAGAGAGGTTGAAACAGCTTTCCTGGGGAAAAACCGGGCGAAGATCCGTCTGAGGGGGGTGGCTTGCATGGTCATATTAGTCCGCTATTACTCGATTTGCAAAGGGTCGGATTATAGATAAGCGGTTTTTTTTTGCCCAGACATCTCCCGATCTAATTGGCTGTTAATATATTGGGACAAAATAAATCGATTCAACTTAAAATTATCCTTGTGGGGCATTTCATCTATAAATAGGAGCGCAATTGGGATCTTATATTTAGGGAGTCGTTTGCTTAATTGATCTTGCAACCATTTTAAATCGAAGGAATTTGCGGCTTTGATGACAGCAACGGGACGTTTTCCGAATTCAGGATCATCGATTGGAAGCACTGCGGCTTCGATGATTTCTGGAAGAGCGAGAAGTTCTTGTTCGATCTCTTCGGGCTGAATATTTTCTCCGCCAGAAATGAACATCCAGTCTTTTCTCCCGATGATTTCTAACTTTCCATTTTCAAAATGGCCTAAATCGCCAGTGGGGAACCAATCTTGCGGCGGATCACTTCCTAAGTAGCCTTGAAATAGGCATGGGCCGCGGACAAGAATTTCACCGTCGCTTGCCAGTTGGACTTCTCGGTTAGGCAAAATGTTTCCATTAAGGGCGACCATCGATCCCATCTCTGTGAGACCATATGTAGTATAGACGGGGAGATGTTTTGGGTAGGAGGAGATGGGGGCGCCGCCAAGAAGAAGGCAGCGAAGATGCTTATACACAGGGGTAGCTCTATATAAATGGGTGGGCACGTAGGAAAGATGGGTAATATCGGGGCTGTCATCAAGGACAATCGTGGCGCGGGCAAGGATGCAGCGGATGATAATGCCGATGCCGCCGACATGATAAAGAGGGAGAGTGAGGCGCCATTGATCTCCAGGTTTAAGATCGAGGGGGCCGATCGCGGCCATCGCATTTGCGAGGAGGTTATCGAGAGATAAGACGGCGATTTTGGGAGAGGCGGTTGAGCCCGATGTGTAGAGGAGGAGGGAATTAGGCGGGGCGTTTGTTATCGGGGTTGTGATTGGCAGACGGGGATTGGTTGGGAATATGAAGCTGTTCCTTCTCCAAGAAGCAAACAATTGGGCAATGAGGAGGGAGGGGTTTTGAGAGTTTGCGAGATGGTGGAGTTCAGCAAAGGTGAGGGAGAAATCTTTCGAGAGGATGGCTAGCTCATTCGGGGCGTCTCGGGCCGCATCTTTTAAAGGGCACATAGCTTGGACATGTCGAGTAGAGGGCTTGAATACCTCCATGAAAAAGTGCCGGAAGAACAGTCGATGGGATTCAGCAGAATGTCTTCTTCAAGGGCCCGGTAGGTGTCGAGGCCGATGGGGAGTGTGTTATTCGCGAGGTTGGCGATGTGAAGGAGGCCGAGTCCCGATTCGTAGGCTGAGCTAAGGACGAGGTTGAGATGCGGAGGGACTTTGGGAATGGATCCGACGACGGTTGGTTTGACGACGATGGCTTTGAGTGTGGGAATTTGGCTCCAGTCTGCACGTATCGATTCGTCAAGTGCTATGGGAAAACGGGTCATTTTCGAAAAATCGACGAGCGCCTCAAAGGTTTTTAGGGGCTCTTCCATGTAGGCAAAGTCGTCTGGTTTGAAATGGCTTGCGAATTCGAGCGCCTCGCTTAAATTCCAAGCGCGATTGCAATCGAGGCGGAGCCGGGCATGGCGATAGTGCTGCTTGGTAAGGGAAATGGCTTCACTTAAGGGCAAATGGCCAAGTTTGAGTTTAACTGTGGAAAACCCCTCTCTTGGGCCAAGGGCACAAAGGGGAAGGTGGACAGATCGGAGCGGCTTTAGGGCGGATGAGATTCCGAATCGGACAGAGGGAAGAGTGGGCTCGGTTCCAGAACGGATCCAGGCGAGCGCCTCTAATAGAGCCTCTTCGAGCGTTTCTTTGCTAAATCCGGGAAGCGGGGAGATTTCTCCAAAGCCATTATTCACTTGGAGAACGAGCCCTTCGCGGGTATTCCCGTTTTTCATCGGGAGTTTATATCGGAAAAGCTGCTTTACCATATGAAAATACAAAAAATGAGGGTGTAGAGGATGAGGAGGATGGCGCTGGATTGAAGGACAGAAATCAGCTCGAGTGGGTCTCTAAACGAGAACACTTTTTTGATCGGGGGGATCGCTGCAAAGAGGACGAGGGATGCAGCGAGGAGTGTAATAGGGGCTCCATAGAAGATAATGAGGACAGGGGGGACTGAAAAGGCGAGGAGGAGGGAAATGATATATTCCCAGGTGCCGAATGTGCGCCCAAATCGGACGATGAGTGTCCTTTTATTTGCGGCTTTGTCGCTTTTCTCGTCGCGCAAGTTGTTCGCGATGAGAATGGAGCAGGATAGGAGTCCAGGGGCAAGACTTGCAACGAACACCGGCATGTGAACTGCGCCCGTTTGGAGAAAGTAGGTTCCACATGCGGCTATGGGGCCAAAGAAGGGGAAGACTAGTAGTTCTCCAAGACCGAGATAGCCGAGGGGTTTTGGCCCTCCAGTGTATAGAATGCCGAAGGCGACGCACGCGAGCGCGAGAAATAGGCTCCAAAGGCCTGCGGCGATCATGAGGGGAATAGCGAGAATCAGGGCGCATCCAAATATAGCAAGAGTGGCTAGCCACATGGAGCGGGGAGAGATCCATCCTTGATGGGTTGCCCGTTTAGGCCCGTTGCGGAGGGCTGTGTCGGCGCCGTTGACGAAGTCGAAATAGTCGTTGGCGTAGTTGGTGCCGATTTGGATAAAGAGAGAGAAGAGAAGGGTCAGGGTAAAAATCGGCAGATTTAAATGGGGGGCCATTGCAGAGCCAATGAGTACAGGACTCAGGCTGGCGATCCACGTTTTGGGTCTGCTCGCGAGAAAGAGCGATTTAAGGGCGCTTGGGGAAGCGGGCAAAATCGGGTTTGCGCTTTTCATTGAAGGCATTTCGTCCCTCCTGTCCTTCTTCTGTCATGTAAAATAGCATCGTGGCGTTGCCAGCAAGTTCCTGTAGTCCGGCTTGGCCGTCGCAGTCTGCATTGAGCGCGGCCTTTAGGCAGCGGATGGCGATCGGAGATAGTTCTAGGATTTCTCTGGCCCACTGAACGGTTGTCTCTTCGAGTTTTTCGTATGGGACGACGATGTTGACAAGTCCCATTTCAAGAGCTTGAGCCGCGCTATATTGCCTGCAGAGAAACCAGATTTCGCGCGCTTTTTTCTGTCCGATTATGCGGGCGAGGTAGCTCGCACCAAATCCACCGTCGAATGAACCGACTTTGGGTCCTGTCTGTCCGAAGATCGCATTATCGGCAGCGATGCTGAGATCGCAAATTACGTGAAGGACGTGCCCTCCGCCGATCGCGTAGCCTGCAACCATGGCGATGACAGGTTTTGGACATGAGCGGATTTCTCTCTGGAAATCAAGTACGTTGAGGCGGTGGACGCCAGCAAAGTCGGCATAGCCATCTGCGCCGCGGATTTTTTGGTCGCCGCCTGAGCAAAAAGCCTCTTTCCCTTCGCCCGTTAGGATGATGACTCCGATCGTACCGTCGTTGCGGGCGTCATTCAGGGCTTGGCGCATCTCTTCGACTGTGTGGGGGCGGAAGGCGTTCCGTACTTCGGGGCGGTTGATCGTGATTTTTGCGATGCCTGGAGTTTTGTGGTACTTGATGTCAGTGTAAGATCCGTAGGGAATCCAGAGCGTCATAAAGAGATCCTTGTTCGAATGATTTCAGCAACTGCTTTTGGGTTTTCTAAGTGAACGATGTGCCCTGCATCGGGTACGAGAATTGGATTTTTGTAGAGCGCGCGGAATTTTTCATCTCTATCGCCCACGATCACATGGTCGATTTCGTAACGGGGCTGTTTAGCCAAACTGTAATGGATGAGAGCGGCGGCTAAGCCAGGGACGTTTTGTTTATTGCGCATCGTAAAATCGGGCTTAAAGTTTTTAAAAATGGATTGATCGTACCAGTGCAAAAGAAACTCGTCAATCGGAAGTTCCAAAAGAAGTTTTGCCCACTCGGTATCGGTTTGGAGCCGCTTTTGCTTTTCATCTTCGGTTTTTAAACCGGGATGCGCAGACATGATTGTGAGTGAGGCGATTTGCTCGGGATGTTTGAGAGCGTAGCTCATTGCAATCCGGCCGCCCATCGAGTAACCAACGAGGTGGAAGCGGGGAATGTCGATTTCAATTTCTTTGGCAAAATGTGAATCGCCATGTCCCGGCAAATCAATTCCGATGCACTGACAATTAGGTAGAAATGAGCAGATAGATTCCCAATCTTCAGCTCTTCCTAAGAATCCATGGAGGAATACAAGCGGGATGCCTGATCCTGATTTGAGTGTTTTTTTAGCAAGCATATTAGAAACTAGCCATGACCCCGAAGTGCAGTTTGCTGCCGACGGTGTGGAATTCAATCTCGTGCATTCTAAATCCCCAGTCAAGGCGTGCAGATAAGTAGTCGGCGATGCTGTAGCGGACGCCAGGGCCGATGCCTATGAGCTGCTGCCACTGAGTCTCGCCAGGCGTTTCATGGACGTTTCTGCCCGTTCCGTAGTCAAAAAAGCCAAGGAACGTGAGACTGTCCGGATGTTTGCAGAGGGAGCGGAATACGCGGAATGAGGGGCAGTGGAGCTCGAGATTGACGCAGATCGCATCATCGTAATTCACCTCTCTTTCGTCGTAGCCGCGGACGGTGTCGTAGCCGCCTAAGCCGAACTGCTCGGAAGGGACAAGGTTTTGGCTGGAAACTTGGCTGCGAATGGTTGTGAGGAGCTCAAATTTATAAGGCCATTGCCAAGTGTCTGCAATGCCTGCCATCCCATAGATGTAGTGATTGACAGCGCCTGGGTGGAGTTCTGCAAAGTGGCTGTTTTCTTGGTTGGCTACCCATTCACCGGGAGACCAGTTTAATTCTAGATCGAATGTGATTCTATTGGTCTTCCAGTTTTGGCTGAGTCTATAGCCTGCATATAGCTGGGTGAGGTTGACTGCCTTTGTGACAATGGGTGCTGCTGCAAGCTGTTCTTCAGAGAAAAATTCGAGGTCGTTATGGAGGTACTTGAAGTCCAATCCAAGCGATAGTTCGTGATAGAGGGGCTTAAACATCGGTTTGAAGGGGATGTCGTAGCGAAGGCTTGCTTGCGCGCTATGTCCTGAAGAGGGGAAGTCGGTGATATCTGGCTGGACGTGGGAATAGCCGCCGAACACGATCAGGAGATGCCTCCATGGAAGGGGGGCAAGGTAGTGGAGCGTGTGAGCCCAGAATTTTTTGTATTCGGGGGCTGTTGTGAACTGGTATGAGATGACGTGGTCATCCAAAATGCCGCGGGAGTTGAAGCCGGCCCAAATTCTTGTTTCATCTGTCACTTCAACGCCTGTGTTATCGACGCCGGCGTAGACTCTGAGGGGAAAGCGGTCTTTGACTTGGAGTTCGATATCGGTTTGTCTTTCGCCTGCGCCGGGTGTGAAGAATACGTCTGCATGGCGGAAAGGGTTCCTGTTGATCCAGGCGATATCATTTAAAAGGATGTTTGTGTCGATAGGGCCGGTTGGGCATAGGCCGATTTCTCTTTGAAAGCTTGCATCTGAGAAGTAGCGGTTGCATTTCACTTGAACGCATCCCATCACCCCTTCAACGACGACTAATTGAACCACCCCGTCATTTACTTTTTGGCCTGGGATTTCAACTGTAACAATCGGAAATCCTTGATCGCGGTAATAGAGAATAACGGCTCTTTTAAGCTCGATGATGTCGTTTTGCGTTAAGGGCTGATCGATGAACCGGCAGGATAGTTCGTTATTGAGTTTCTCGATTCCTCCAGGAACGCATAGACCCTCTGCTTGAAATCCCCTTACGTCATCGCTATTTGCCGAAGTGTCATGGCTGGGAACGAGCAATACTCCTTTCAGTTGATGTGTATCGGCTAGCTCGCTTGCCAGAATGGGAGAGATTAGAAGCAAAAAAGCTAGGCATGCAGAAGAAATATTCATAACTGATCCAATTTAAGGGTGCGGTAATTTTTATATTGTTCATGGGCGATTTCGTAACTCATATCCGCGGGCGCTTCCACGTAAGCGGTTTGGTTGAAGCGGACCCAAGTTGGGATATAGGAAATTGTATTGTAAGCAAAATGGACTCTCCAGCTATATAAAGCTTCTGTCGAGGCGGGGGTGAATTCAGTTAGAAATACTTTCTCGAAGGCTCCTGAGGCGATCACCCCTTTGTAAAATAGGGTGAACATGGGTGCGAGAGGATTTACAAATGTGCTATTTGCATCTCCAAAGTAAACAAACCAGAGTTCTTGGTCTGTATCCACTAATTCTGGACCTTTAGTGAAAGATGCACCGTTCAGCGTGCCGCCAACAGTTACGTTTGACTGAGTGGATGCAAAAATGCGGAGGGGACCCATTCCTGTTGTATAACCGTCGATAGCAGATCCAGCTTCTGTTATGAAGAATGCGTTAGTGCCGACGCTTGGAGGCGAGGGGTTATTATTGTCTGTGACTAAAGTGATTCCTCCCGTGCTATCGTTTGTGATGGCAGAGAATTCATTGAGGGAGATGGTTCTTCCCGCAATGAGCAAAATATCTCCAGTTCCCCCTCCGGCAACGGTGATTACGGCGGGGTTTCCGGCAGTGCCTGCTAGAATAATGTCATTTCCAACTGGGTCATGGATGTATCCGCCGCCGGCAGTAAAAATCGTGGCTCCAGACCCGGAGGCTGCGGTGGGGGACCCGTTTAATGTAAGATTGGCGGAAGGGTTTGTCAGTGTGAAATCGATGGTGTCTGTATCGAATATTCCGGAGTTGCCGATGAGTGCGCGCATGTCATTTCCTGGGCCGCCTGTCAATGTGATCCCGTTTGGACCTGTGGAAGTGATCGATATGATTCCATTTGGTAAAGGGCCCATGGGCGGAAGGTTTGATCCTCCTCCAACTGTAATTCCAGTACCTAAAAAACCGAGAAATATGGGAGAGCCAGGTCCGCCCATTATGGAGTAGTCTTTACCCGTTAGAGTGGTATTCCCAGTTCCGGAACCGAAAGCCGACCCGATCACCGCACATGAGTTTCCTCCGTCAAGGATGTAATCTCCAGCAATCGTACAGGTGGTCGAGCCGCCGAAGAGCGTTCCGATGACAGCAAATGCGACATCACCAGTTCCGCCCGTTAGGGTGCAATTTCCTGTCCCATTTTGACCTGTAAGTGTGACGGTCACCGGGCCAAAGCCCGAAGCGATTCCTGCAAGTTCGACGTTTCCTTGGAGTAGAAGATCTCCACCAATAGTCACATTGACGAGATCGTTTCCATTCACTCCAGTTAATTCAGGCATTAAAGATGCACCTCCTGAACCTATAGCGTGAAAGTTTCCTGCAACAGAGAGCGTGATATTTGAGCTGCTAAAGCTGCTAGAGGAAGCTGCAATATCGCCCCCTTCCAAGAAACAACTATTTGCTCCTGCGGTAGTAGTTGTTATATTAAGAGAAGCTCCTCCTTGAATGAGGTTGCCAGCCATGCTGCCGCCATTCATCGCTAACGTTCCCGTTCTGATGAGAGTATTATCACCATTGATAGTTGGTTTAGCGGAGGGGTTAGCGCCCCCCTGCATAGTAATATCAGCACAATAAATTGTGAGATTTCCAGCCGCGGCGGATCTTTGTATTTCGCTTATTGCTAGCGCTGTGGTTGTGCCTAGAGAGACTGCACCCATAGGGGTTAGCATGGTTCCAATGGAAATATTTCCTGGCGCCGCTATCGAGGCGGAAGATCCTAAAGAATCACTCGGCTGTAGTAAAATTGTGCCGCCTCCTGTAACAGCAACCTCTGCAACTCCGTATCCTCTGATCTCTCCAGCAAAACCGGCTCCTCCACCGTATATATTCAGAGCGGTTGCTGCATTTACAGAAATAGTTCCGCTGTTTGATGAAAGGCTAGAAAGAGCCATGAGAGTATGATCCGAGCGGCCGATATTCACTGTTGGCGCGTTAACTGAAATTGCATCTACTCCGACTCCAAAAGCTGCAGTTACATCAACTGCCGCTTGGATGTCGATTGTGCTGCCAGCATCTGTTGCAACCAGAGTCAGAGTATTCGAAGCGAACCAAATAACTGGAGATATTACGGTGATGCTTCCAGTCCCCCCGACCATCCCTGTTGTGCTCGCGTTTATGCAGACGTTATTGGTCCCAAGGGCACCGGTTAGTGTGGAAGCTTTGATATTGGAGGTTGGGTTGACGCCGAAGTCGAAGTCGTGATTACATGGAGCTATGCCTACATTAATCACAAAACCTGTGTCGGCTGGCGTCTCATCGATTGTTACTGCGCATGGGTCAAAGAGGAGTGTTCCTCCTTTCCCAAAGGGGGCTGCGGTATTTACCTTTCCTTCTGGGTCGATTTCAAGAAGGCCTTTGCTTGACAGTTCGACGAGGCCGCCATCTCCGCCATTTGGGCCGCCCTGAGCTGAGATCTCACCATGAAATCCCGTTCCGGCATCACTCCAAACAATCACTTTCCCACCGTCGCCGCCGTCTCTTCCATCTGCATGGATGGATGCTCCTTTTTCGATCAGAGTGATCGATGCGTTGAGGATTTCTGGATTTTTCCCTTGGTAGCCGCCGCCGACAAGAACGGTCCCGCCACCAGAAACATCAATGCGGGCGCCGTCTCGTAAAACAACTTGGTCCCCAAGAATACGCACTTCGCCGTTCCCAGCTGAAATAGGTCCGGAGACAGAAACAAAACCTTCTTCAGCGAAGAGGAAAACTTCGCCGTTCCGATTTTCGATGCGGGTGGCATCGGTTTGCCCTTTGTAATTGATCGCCATCGAGTAGGCGTTGCCGTCTGCTTTCAGTTCAGCCCTGAGGGCGTCGATTTTCCCCTCATGGGTAATGCCTGTATCGGCCTTTTCAGCAGGCGCCTTCAGCCGGATAAATAGCCGTTCGCCTGTTGGTTTTAGGACGATCTCTTGACCTGCTCCCATTGCAACGGTCCCTTTCGGAGCTTGGAGGCTGCCCTGATTATCCACTGTGTAGCCGAGGAGAATGACGTCTCCGTCCCAAGCATTGATTTGGCCGTAGTTGGTGATGGGACTGTTTGCGTCGCCCTTGAAGAGGATTTCTGAATTGGAAACAAAGTCTGCATCGAGAATATCCAAAGTGGAGGCGAGGAATGAGGCGGTGTTGATAACGGAATCTTTCCCAACGATTACGCCTGAGGGATTGATGAGATAGACTTTGCCATTGGCCTCGAGGGTTCCCATAAGCTGACTCATATGGCCGCCGGTCACACGGTTGAGCACCGCTGCATCGGAACTCGGTTGGAGAAAGCGGGTGAGTTCGCCAGGACTGATCGAGAATTCATTCCAGTGGATCACAGCTTTGTCGCTTGCGGTGATATGGAGCGTGTTAGCGTCCATCTTTTGGAGAGTCACCGCTCCTGCTGCAACATTTGGATCTTGGGGATTGCCGAAGAGTGCAAAAGTGAACCCAAGTATAGGGATTGCAAGGAAGCGATTCATAGAAACTCCAATTTTTGGCTCGCCGTTTTCAAAATATTTCTAGCCAGCATATTCACCGAATCTTACACTGCACTCTACATTTTTAAAAGAGGAATTCATGCGGCAATTGTTTGCGGTATTTACGGTGATTTGCGCCTCCATGTATGGCGAATGCGGACCTGGGATAAAACTGTTTGGCGGAAATTCGAATCCTTTGCTTACTGAAGCGGTCGCAAAGTGTTTGGATACTGAAGTGAGCAAGGCAATAGTCAGCAAGTTCAATGATGGGGAAATCCGGATTCAGATTTTGGATAATGTGCGAAATTGCGATGTATTCATCTTGCAGTCCACCTGCATTAGCGAAGATTCAACCGTAAATGATAATCTCATGGAGCTTTATTTGATGGTCAGGGCCATGAAACGGTCGTCTGCGAAATCGGTAACAGCGGTCATTCCCTATTTTGGCTATGCACGGCAAGATCGGAAGACGATTAGCCGGGTTCCTATTTCCGCATCGGATGTGGCGATGCTTTTGGAAGTGGCTGGCGCCGATCATGTGGTGGCAGTCGACTTGCACTGCGGTCAGATTCAAGGATTTTTCCACGAAACACCAGTTGATAATCTCTATGCATCGACGATTTTCGTCCCTTATGTTGCAAGGCTTGGGCTCTATGATCCGGTGATTGTCTCCCCCGATGCCGGTGGAGTTGAGCGGGCGAAGAATTTCATCGAAGGGCTCCAATCGCTAGGCGTCCCTTCCAAGATGGCAATCATCGTTAAACAAAGAGCTGATGCAGGAGTGATCGAGTCGATGAATTTGGTAGGTAAAGTGCGGGGCAGCGATGTGGTGATTGTCGACGATATTTGCGATACTGCAGGGACGCTTGTTCAGGCCGCTAAAGAACTGAAAGAACAGGGGGCGAGAAGGGTATTTGCTTGTATTACGCATCCGATTCTCTCTGGTCCTGCGTGCATGAGGATTGGAGATTCTTGCTTGGAAGAGCTGGTTGTGGCAGACACGATTCCGCTTAGAGGGGATGTTCCGAGAAATGTAAGGCAGCTTTCGGTGGCGCCGCTCATTGCGAATGCAATCTTGCGGATTACGAATGGCGAATCGATCTCCGATTTATTTAAGTACAATTAGCTATCGTTGGGATTGTCAAGGAACATGATATGAAGGATATAATGATACGCATGATAAAAAATAATTTTATTATCAAGTGTATCATTATATCCTTCATATCATGTTATTTGTCTAGTCTTGCGGGCCGTTGAGGGAGTCGATAGACCGGAGGCATTCAGCGAATAGCTCGATTTGCAGAGGGTCAAGGCCCACAGTGAGGCGAGCGGTCGAGCTCTTTTCTCCAAATAGCATGCCGAAATTAGGATGGTATAGACCAAAGGTTCTCCGGTAAAACATCGGCTGGCCCTCTTCCATACATTTCAAGTAAAGCGGGCCGCCTACAAGCGCAGAGCTTCGGATTTTATGCAGCGGCCCTGATACACGAATGTCAATAAAGGAGGGGAGAGCATCGGCATCAACTGGAATAATTCTATATTCCGAGGTTTTTTTGAAGAGTCTCTCAGGGACTGCATTGAGGAGTTTACGGGTGTTTTCAAAGATCGTTTTTCGATATTGATCCAAGTGGGGAACTGCATACCGATAAGCGAGGCAAAACCAACTTGCGCTCAACCGATCAGTCAAAAGCGAGGGGTCTTGGGTAAGGAGGTCAAAGGGGGCCCATTTCGGGTCGCGGTTGTGAATCATGTAGAAGGGGGCTCCCGCATAGTTGTCCATGCCGAACAGATCAAACTTCAGTCCGCTTTTGTAACAGACGATGTTGAGAATGCCGCATTCGATCTCTTTCTGAAATTGGGTGAGGAGGTCGCCTACTTGGGGCGAGTCGATCAGATCAATCGTACAATCTATGGCGGCTGTAAGGGGTTTCCCTTGCCGCAAGTTCAAAGCTTTGCTGAGGATTCCTCCGATGTTTTCTTGTTTGTAAGAGGGGATTTCAGGTTCGGTCCGCTTTAAGACAGGATTGAATTGGACGAGGATGAGATCTGCCTCCAAGAAATCCTCTTCGCTTGCTTCCTCAGTAGATTTAGCGTTATAAAGCTCGGTAGAGATCCCTACGCATTCGAAATAAGTGTTTTCTCCATAGAGGACTTTAGGGGCAGAGCCTTGGAGCTTTTCAACAGCCTTAAAAATCCCCGTGATGCTCGCCATTGCGCAAGAGTGGATGCTGCATGAGGTTAAGGGTCTTAAGGTTGAGGGGATAGAGGTAAGCTTGCTTAAATAGATCGGAGAGAAATCAGCGGCGGAAAATGGGGCGGCGACTTCGAGTAGGTTTGATATGTGGGCAAAGATCTCTTCAAAATGGATGGCTGTTTCATGGAAGGGTGTGCTATTTTTTTCGTTTGCAATGGTTTTCAGCTCCTCCTCAATCTTTGACAGTGAGAGATTTGCTACGCCTGATCGGGTCGGATTCTGAAAGATTCCATCCCACTTCTCTTTAGGAACAGAATCAAATAGCCCCTTTAGAATGCTAAGAGCTCCCTGAACCATCAGATCTTTTTCCGGTCTGTCCGATTTCCAGTCAAAGGTGTTGAGAAAGGCGAAGTTGGGATGTTGAGGAGTTGAGAAAAGGCTGCAGCAGATATTGGATAGAGGGGAGGAACGATTGAGTTCTATTAGATTCGCTGTAATTCCCGATTGAGAAACCCAGTCTAAAAGATATCGATAGTCCTCTTCAGAAGACGATTGCGTCAGGGGGAGAATTCTTATGGCTCCGATTCCTCCGCACTCCACTTGCTGAATGCAAATCATCTCTTGTTTGGTTTGGGATAGCGTGGTGCGGAAGCTTTCCCATTCTTGAAGCCACTTTTCTGGGGTTTTTTCGGCAATGGCATGGGTTAGGTCGACGATGACTTTTCCTGTGGCCGCGGTCAGCTTTTGGATGTCATCCGGAGATGAAATTTCAAGATGCGAGGGGAGATATTCACTTATGTTGTAAGGACGAGTCAATATCAGCGGGTATGATTCGGGCTGTGGAAGCTGTTTTTTTAAGTCGTTCGACCGGTTGGCGTAGGTTCGAGAGGTTTGTCTTCCAGGATCTCTTGCATAACAGTTGGTTGTCTCTGGGTTTACTTGAATGGAATAGCCAAACATAGGACAAATCCAATCGATTTCTGCATTGTAGAACCCATTTGCCTTGGCTAGCCATCTCTTTTCCAGGAAGGCAAGAAGCTCTTTGTCTTGCTCTGAAGGGGTGGGTATTTGAGAAAGGAGCGCACGATGGGTGTGCCAGGAACTTTGAGATGAGGGGATTGTTTCGGAACCTGGTCTGAATGCCTCAATACAGGTTTTTTGGGCTGCAGCACTTAGTAAACGGCTGAGAGCGAGACATTCATTTCCATAGCTCGTGGCCCAAGGAGTGGGTTGGAAAAGAACCCATCCGGTTAATGCCCAATGGGAGGCGCACCTCAGGATTTCTCCCGTGGCAAGATAGAGAAGTGAATGGTTCCAGCAAAAAGCACTTATAAATAGGAACGCAAGTAACTTTGTTCTACTGCGCATACAATTGGTTATCTAGCCAATTGTCTGCCTGTTGTCAATGGAAACGAAACTTTTCTGATATTGATGGTTTTGTTTTCTGTCTGTAAATAACTCGATAATTGCGGGTTGGCCCACTTCGAATGCTTTTTCTAAGCTGTCGAAAGGGAAATAGGGGATATTGAAAAGAGCTGCGGCTTTTTCAAAAGTGAGATCGTGGGCTGCGGCCCAAAGCTCTTCAAAATGGGGCGAGGCGGCAATCGGTAAATGGTGGAAAATCCCTCCTCCGAAATTATTGGAAATAAGGAGGATGACAGGAAATTTTGTCTTCTTTAAAAGCGGGAGGGAATTGATGTCGTGAAGAGCTGTTTGATCTCCGATAATACCGAGGATGGGCATCTCTTCGGAAAGACCAGCGATGGTTGCGATGTTTCCGTCGATTCCAGAGAGGCCCCGGTTGGCAAAAAAGCCGCCGCATTCTTCAGGAAATAAAAAATGGTCTCCATCTCGGATAGGCATCCCATTGCCCAGGAATACACCATATTCCGGAGGGAGGATGGAACTGATTTTGCGCATTGCATGAGCTTCTGTGAAGGTTCCGGTTTCGGCAAAGAGAGGCTCCCGGTCTTCCCACGCATCAAGCCAATTGATGTCTGTATTCCCATCAAAAGTGAGACAGAATTCGGGGATGTCCGATTGCACTCTTCCGGTTAAAATCCTTTCGGGATCCTGCAGAGAGGGCCATGGACTGATGTGAACGTATTCAGGCCTGATTGATTTCATCCATTCAAGGATCCTTTTTGAGGTCATCCGCTCTCCAAAATGGAGAACGAGTTCGGGGGCGGGCTTATCTATCCAGTCAAAGTACTTAATTTGCTCTACGGTCGAGTATAGCCGAGCATTCGAGAGGATGTCGGCGCAAACAGGCCAGCGGAGCCGTTCGGCAAGCTCTAGGACGGCTAGTACGTCATCTGGATTGGGGAGGCGGCCAATGAGAATGAGCCCTTTCGATTTTTCGGTCTTGTAGTTGTCCACACGGTGGCGGGGAAAGTGGAGGTCGATCCGTTTGCCCTGCATGATCTTTAGGTTGGGCTGGTATAGGGGCTCCCGAAAGGGGCAGTTGATGTGGATGGGGCCGGGCGGATTTTGCAGAGCGTAGAAAATTCCTTGCGCCATCATCGATCGGAAGTATTTTTCATCTAAATCTGTGGTTAAATCGGCTTGCCATCTCACAAAAGGCTGAAAGATTTTTACCTGATCGGCGGTCTGATTGGCGCTGCAGTCTCTCAGTTCATGGGGTCTGTCAGCTGTAAGGATGATCATCGGAGTGGAGGTATGGTGGGCTTCCATGATACTTGGCAAAAGATTGCCCACAGCAGTTCCAGAGGTTGCAATGACCGCTGCCGGAGTATGCGTCGCCTTACCGATACCGAGTGCATAAAATCCGAGGCCCCTTTCATCGTAATGGACATGGATCTTTACTAACGGGTGCTCTGCTGCGGCCGAGACAAGGGGGGTGCTTCTCGATCCAGGGGCTATGCAAAAATGTCTAACCCCTTGCTGCACCAGTTGGTCGATTATCCAAGTTTCAGGCATGGTTTTAGTGGGCAGGTGCATAGGTTGTCTGCGATTGAGAGGAAGCAACCGCCACAACCGCCACGACTGTTCCAATGAGCGCCAAGCCCCCAACGGCAGGCCCCCAAGCAAAGCCGGCTGCTTGTCCAGCCGCAGATGCAGCCCCTAGGGGGCCGCTTTGGAAGGGGACGCCTCCAGCAGGGATCTCAAAATTAGATAAGTCTAGAGGAGCTGGTCTAGCAGGTAGCGGTTTCGGGGCTCTTGACTGAGAAGAGACTGAAGCAAATTGGGAGGGGCCGATATCGAGCGTACCTCCTTGGTTTGTAGCAATGAGATTTCCAGAGGAGCTGCCCAGGTATAGGTCTCCCTGGTAGATGCGCGCTTCGAGAACGGTTCCACGAACTCCAATGGTCGCATTCGCTGTCCGAAGTTCAAAATTTTCAGGATTTTTCTTGGCGATTAAGCCGGTCGAAACACGAACGCCGCCTTTAGATAATTTGGAGATGAACTTATTGCCCTCTGCATAGGCATTGATGGTGTATCGGGAACCTGGAATTAGAAGGATGAGAGTTCCATCGAGGAATTGGATTTGCCCTTTTGTTGAGGCATCGCTGATCAATGTGTCACCGAGAAAGATTTCTGAATCTTGCCCTAAAACTCTTGTTTTCTGATCGGCATCGATAGCTTTAAGGGCGCCTTCAACAGCAACCACATTTCCAACTCGATCTAAGCATACGCCTGCCGCAGCGGCAAACACAAAACAGACACACCACAGAAAATTTCTCATTGGCACTCCTATCCAAAGACTAAAGCGTGCTCCAGAGGCGGGTTTTTTTCAACAATTTGTTCGACTTTTAAAGTCATAATCGGCATGGCAAGGGGAATGAACAGAGAGAAAGGGATCGTCGTTCTCATATCTTTGGCTATCGTGGCCTTGGTCGGCCTCGTCATGTATTTTCAACCTCCATTTATCAACCATTGGATCGTAAATGTTGAAAGCGACACTTACGACCGGCAAGTGAGGCGCTTTCATCGTCCGCTCCCTCCCCACCCATCCATTGCGATTGTCGCGATCGATGACAAGAGCATTGCTGAAGAGGGGAGATGGCCTTGGAATCGGGAAAAGATGGCCCAGCTTGCTCTCGAGTTAGATCGATTGGGCGCAAAAGTCATCGCTTTCGATATGGTTTTTTCAGAGGCGGAAGAAAATCCAGTGGATGCTGTCATTCGGGCAGCTCCAGCTCTTGCTCAAGAGCTGGCGGCCGTCAAGCCCAAATTGGATAGCGATTCGGCCTTTGCGTCTGCTCTAAAAAAAGGGGCATTCACTTTGGGATTTGCTTTTGCATCCAATGGGAAGAGAGTGGGGCTATTGCCTCCGCCCATCCTCGAATTATCTGAAAAAGATCTTGAGAAGACTCTCATTCCCCATATGAATGGCTACATCGGGAACTTGGCTCAATTTCAACAAGGGGCAAAGCAGGGTGGTTTCATCAATGCGATGATCGATTCCGACGGGATCCTCCGCTTTTCTCCTCTTTTAATGCGCGATCATGAGAAAGTTTACCCTTCCCTTTCACTGCAAGCAGCCCAACTTTTCCTCTCAGTTCCCTTTTCCGGCATCACCGCCTCAAACTTGGGTGAAAATCAGCTTATTCAAGGGATCCATCTGGGAAACCTGACCATTCCAACCGACCCTTGGGGACGGATTTTAATTCCCTATCGCGGCTTGCCCTTCTCTTTCCCGTACATCTCTGCAACCGATGTGTTGCATGGTAAAATCGAAGAGGAGCAAGTGCGCGGCAAGCTGATCTTTATCGGCAATTCTGCAACCGCTTCCTCCGATCTGCTCACAACTGCGATTTCGCCAGCTTTTCCAGGCGTTGAAGTGCAGGCGACAATCGCCAGCGGGATTATAGATGACTATCTCCCCTATAAGCCTAACTGGGGTAGAGGGGTGGCGATTGCGATCGTACTGATTCTAGGCGGCATTGCTGCCCTCACGTTTCCATTCATCAGCCGCACAGCCGCATTTTTATATTCTATTTTGATTATCGTGCTATTAGAGGGGATCAACTATTGGCTATGGACTCGCTATGCGATTGTCCTATCTTTCTTTTTCCCCATGCCAACGCTCGTTACTATTTTTATTCTCGATTTGATCAGCGTCTACATCTCAGATATGCAGCAAAAAAAAGAGATCAAACAGATTTTCGGACAGTACGTCCCATCGGATTTTCTTGAGCAGCTGATCAAAAAGAAAGGTTCGTTCACTTTGGCGGGCGAAAGCAAAGAACTCAGTTTCCTCTTTGCCGATATTTGGGATTTCTCCTCTTTAGCTGAGCCTTTATCAACAGTAGAGCTGAAAGAGTTTTTGACTCAATACTTCACGAAGATGAATGAGACTATTTTTGCTGAAAAGGGGATTTTAGATAAGTATGTGAGAGATCAGATTTCAGCATTCTGGGGAGCCCCATTCTCTGAGCCAAGACACGCTTATCTAGCAGTCAAAACAGCTCTTGCTATGCAGGCAAATCTTCCCTTACGGAATATGCATATGGGTATCGGGATTAATACGGGTATCTCCCATGTCGGAGATATGGGGTCCAAATACACCCGCTCTTACACTGCCATTGGTTATCCAGTCGATTTGGCCCACCATTTAAAGACGCTGACAAAACAGTATTCAGTTCCAATTCTCGTCGGTGAAGAGACTTGGAAATTAACGCAGAATGACTTCAAATATCGGAAAATTGACCAGATCCAATTTCATGGGAAGACCCTAGATATATACGAACCTTCCTAAATGGGGGAGACTTTTGCAGTGTCCTTAGGACAGCAGAACATTTCTTTCCGTAATGAACAGCCTAAAGTACAAAGACACAAAAGACAGCATGGGATCGCCGCGAGACATTTTGAACAGTTTTCAGCACCCTTTATGCGTCCACCCAATTTCATGAGAGGAACGTTCTCTGCTTTGCAGCAGCACCAGTTTTCATCTGACGGAGTGTGGCAGGCAATCCTTTTAACAATACAGGGTTCGCAGCGGGCTAATTCCCATTTATTAATCGTAAAGCGGATCTTGTCATAAGGGGATGATGCTGCTTGAATTCTTATATCGATTGCTGAGCCGAAGGCATCAAAGGTCCGTCTTTTTGTTCGAGGCGTCAATGGGAGGTTATGATTCGCGGGGAGGAGGCCGTCTGGAGATCTTGGCGAAGGAGGGGCTAATAAATCAGGGTTCCTTATAGGCTCAACCATCGACTGGCGCGGAGGCGGTATAATTGATAGGTTGTATGACATAATTTCCTTGTTTATTTGTTTAATTATACAGATAACAATAATTTATTGTTAGTTTAAACTATTATTTGTAAAAATAATTTTATTCCGATATTTGTTGCAATTTCGAAAACTGGTGTGTAGTTTTCAGAGGTATATGGAAACAATATCTTCGCGTGAAAAATGGGGTACCCTGATCAGCTGTTCTCTCAGCAGCTTCGTAGGCTTCATTGATTTTGCAATCGTCAATACAGCTCTGCCTGCTATCGGAGAGAGCCTTTCGGCATCGATGCTTCAGCTGCAATGGGTCATGAACGCGTTCATCTTAATGATGAGCGTTTTTCCTGCAACGATGGGCAGAGTTTCCGACATTCTCGGCCGGCGCTTTATCAATATTCTCGGGGTTGTCCTTTTCGGTGCAGCCTCTTTAGTCGGGGGAATGGCTACAAGCGCCACCCTTTTAATCATCTGCCGCCTTTTTCAGGGGATTGGCTGTGCTGCCATCATTCCAAGCTCCCTTGCTCTTATTACGCATGCCTTCCCTCCTGAAGAAAAGGGGAGGGCCTTTGGGTTTTGGGCTGGAATCACAGGGATCGGATTTGCTCTGGGTCCTGTATTAGGAGGGATCCTTGTGAGCACCCTTACTTGGAATTGGATTTTCTACATAAATATCCCCTTTGCCATCGCGAGCCTGATCCTCAATTTTCTCTTTGTTAAAGAATCAAAAAATACCACCTCGGAAAAGAAAATCGATCCGATCGGATTTATTCTCCTCTCCGTTGGAATTTGTTCATTGGTCGTAGCCTTAATGCATACTCTTGATTGGGGATGGACATCTTCCTACACCCTCTTTTTCTTTGGCCTCTCAATCGTAAGCATGATTTGTTTTTACCGATCAGAAACTAAATGTCCCTATCCGATCATCCCCTTCACTGCTTTCTCGAACAGAACATTTTTATCCTCTGTGGTTGTCTTGTTTTGCATCTTTTTCATCATCACGCCAACTATTTTCCTCATCCCTCTCTATCTTCAAATTGTGCGGGGAGAACCAGCTTACATTGCCGGGCTTATGCTCCTTCCGATTACGGGAATCTTGGCTGTCTTTTCGCCGATTGTCGGCCATTTAGTAGATAAAACCTCTTCTAAAATGTTGATTTTAGCCGGATTATTTTTCCTCCTTATCAGCATTGTTCTGCAGACTTTTTTTCAAGCAGACACATCTGTGGTCTGGGTGCTGGTCTCCCTGTTTTTTATGGGGTTCGGCTGGACTTTTGGACGAAATCCAGCATCGACGCAAGGAATTACGGCACTTCCTTCGCACCTTACTGGCGCAGCAACCGGAGTGATTTGGACTTTTCTCAATCTCGGAGGATCCATGGGACTTGCAATAGCAGGAACAGTCTTCCGAAAATTCTATGAGCCGACAGAGACCCACGCAGCCTTCATCCAAGGGTACCACTGGGCCATGATTCTATTATCAGTTGTGGGAGTATTCATCATTCTCTTCACAGCCCTCAGACGTCAGAACCTACCCAACTAAAAGTTTTCAGCCGATTTTCGATTTAAAATTGGGGGGTAATATACCGAAGAATATTCGAGAATCGGGAAATTTTTTACCACCCGCGAACAAAGTTCGCTAGAGAACACAGAGCTCACAGAGCCAATTAAACTTTTAGTCGACGTTTCCGAAGGCGCAATTCATATATTAAACAAGTCTCATAAGCTGATTCCAAAAGCCCTGGTCCAAGAGATCGATGAATGTCTATGGCTGCCCCAATGATTTTGCCTGTGAGAATATTTTCCTCCTCTGTGAGCTCTGTGTTCTCTAGCGAACTTTGTTCGCGGGTGGTAAAAAATTTCCCGATTCTTGAACTATACTGCGCTCGGTTTGAAACTTGGAATTTTAAACGCGCCAAAACCGCTATAATCGACGATCGTAAACTGGTTCATATTTCTAATATTGACCAGTTTACGATCGTCGATTATAGCGAGTTTTCGCGCGGCTCAAAATCAAAGTTTCAAGCCGAGCGCAGTATAACTTCGGTATAGTTGGATAGGTTCCAAGATGCTTTGCCAAAAAAATGATTGAACGGTATGCTCTTCCTTTTTTTTGGAGATCCCGTGAAAAAATTATTAAGCCTGTCGCTACTTATTTCAATTTTTGCTTTTGGCAACGATAAATGGAATGGCGCCGACTACAACAAACATTCTGAAGAACAGAAAGCTGCTGCTAAGAGAACTCTGAGTTCGCTAAATTTCTCTGGAGATGAAAAAGTGCTGGATATTGGCTGCGGCGACGGGTATCTCACCTCGCTGATTGCAGGCCAGGTATCGGAAGCGGTGGGTATTGATCTATCTCCATCGATGGTTGAATTTGCTGCAACGGAATTTGGGGGAGATCATTTGCAATTCAGAGTCCTTGACGCCCGTCTTCTCGATTATGAAAATAAGTTCGACCTAATCACTTCATTTACAACTCTTCACTGGGTTCCTGAGCAGCTCACTGTATTGAAAGGGATCGAACGGGCCTTATGCGCTGGGGGAAAGATGATCATCGACATGCCTACTGCGCTGCCTAAACCGATGCTCCAAGCAGTGGAAGAAAAAATGGTCCAAAAACGATGGTGTTCCTATTTTGAAGACTTTGTCCCTGGATGGCGTTTCTTTACTGCAGCAGAGTACGAGGTGCTTCTCGACCAAACAAATCTTCAAGCAGAAATGATTGTGCAGGTCCCTGTCCCATTTACATTTCCTACAAAGCAAGCATTTCTGGGGGTTTTAAAGCAGTGGTTTCCTTACCTGATCCCTTTGCCAGAAGATCAAAAGCTAGTTTTCCTTGAACAAGTGGTAGATCGGTATTTGGAGCTAATGCCTCCTGCTGAACAGGGGCGCCCACAGTTTATTGTGAACCGCCTCCATGTGGAAGCAACGAAGCTTTAATTAATATTTTCGATTTTGTAGAGGGAGAACACTCCCTCTTTTATCAGAGATTGAGTCAGAATATGCCTCACCCCTTCCATTTTGTAAGTAGATAGGCGGGAAATAAATGCCGCTTGATCCGGCGGGACTTGAGGATTGTCCTTTTCAGTTAGAAGCGCGGCATGCGTATGGCTTAAAAATGGAGCCGACGTGCTCTCTTTCGGGTTTTGATAGAAGGCTTTGGAGACTTTTGCCGCAGTAAACTTCTCTTTCCCTTGCGGCGTAATGACGACACCGAAAAAGAGGGCTCTTTGATTCGGGGAGTCTTCCTTGGCAGCCCAATACTCTTCTTCCATTTCTCCGTTGATGTTTTCGTGGAAAATCGGCGGCTTTTTCAAATAAGTCGACTCTAAATTTGCGAAGAGTGCGTCCCCAACGATTGCAAATCCCAACGGATACTCTTTTGCAATCGCAGCATAAAAATCTTCCAATGAAATAGGTTGAGAATACTTTGCAGAAACAAGAGCATCTGGCTGATCTTTGCTATCGACACCTATTAAGAATGGGGTTTTCACAAACTGCGCATTGCTTTCGGTTTGTAAATGGGCAGATGCATCTATAAAACAGACGTGGGCAACCTTGTTGCAGATGAGAGTTTCTCCAAGGAATTTGACGTTGCTAAATGTCCCTGCGCCAAGCGCAAAAGCTAAAGAGGGGAGTGAGAGGTGTTGCACTATTAAGGGAGATACTTTGCCGCTCAGGACATAATTCACATCGCCGAGTATTTTCAGCTGGGTTGCGTGATGGTATCGTTGAAGATAGGTCAAAGCCATAAATTTTGCTTATGAACTTATCGCAATAAAATGTCTCGTTCTTAAATAAAAATCCCATCATAGAGTTTGAGTTTTTGATTGAGTTCGTCCCATTCTTCTTCAGGATCTGAACCTTCGACAATCCCGGTTCCGGAATAGAGAGTGGCTGTTTTTCCTTTGATAAGACATGAGCGGATACCTACGATCCATTCTGATGCCTCCGGCGTACTCCATCCGAAGGCTCCCCCATAAAGCCCCCGCTCGAATGGCTCGAGTTCGCGAATAACCGAATAAGCCTTGTCCTTTGGCGTTCCACAAAGGGCTGGCGTTGGATGGAGGCTCTGCAGGATCTCTTCATCTGTTGCAACTGCTTTCAGTTTTCCCGAACACTTGCTGTATAGATGCTGCACATTTTGTGTCTGATGAATCGAAATGGGGGTGAATGTGGGTGATGCTATGCAGAGAGGAGAGAGGGCGTTTTTGAGGTAGACTTGGACGGGGGAAAATTCTCGGAGGTCTTTTTCGCTTGATAGTAGTTGAGCGGCAAGGGATTCGTCCTCCGCTTTAGTTTTCCCTCTCTTGCGGGTACCGGCAATCGCTTCGCTGAGGATTTCCCGGCGATTCCGGACAAATAGTCGTTCAGGCGTGGCCCCAAGAAAAGCCTCGGTTTCTGATTGAACGCAGAAGACAAATGCTCCTTGAGCTTTGGCTTTTAGTGCGGCGGCTATCGCGAACGGATTGGGTACAGTCTCAAGTTCGAGCGTGCAGGTACGGGCCAAAACAACTTTCTCCAACTCTTTCCGCCGGATCAATTCGAGGGCTTTTTCAACGCCATGAATCCACATTTCGCGCGTTGGCAGATAGGTCCTCTTGAGAACTTTTACAGATTGAGGAGGCGGTAATTTGGTTTGCTGCGTGGAAAATGTTAGGTCTTTCCCCGTAGAAAAGGGTCTAATGTGAAAGGTGCAATGGGGGGGAGGGAGCTTCCCTTCCCGATCGGACCAGAAAAATTTCAACTCTTTTCTCCGACATAGAGTGTGACACTGCCAAGATTCATCGGGATCTCGCGGATACGGGTAAAACCTGCTTCTTTCATGAGAATGCAAAAGTCTTTTCCAGATGGGAAATGTTCAATGGTCTGGTTGAGATACTTGTAGGCTGAGTAGTTCTTCGAAATCAGACCTGCGATACGGGGGAGTATGTGTCTGAGATAGAAGAGGAAAAAGCCGCGGATCGGTTTTGGCGGGAGAGAAAATTCTAAAATCAGGCATCGCCCTTTGGTCTTCAAAACGCGGTGGATCTCTTTGAGCGAGCGGGTGGGGTCGGTCACGTTCCGAATACCAAATGAAAATGTAGCCGCATCAAAACTCATGGGCTTGAAAGGGAGTTTCTCTGCATCGGCGCGGATAAATTCCATTTTGCTCGGGATTTTCCTCTTTGCGATTTCGAGCATTTCAAGCGAGAGGTCAATTCCGGTAATTGATTGAATGGAGGCTTGACTTTTGATGATGGCTAGAGCTTGATCGCCTGTTCCAGTTGCTAAATCGAGTATTTTTAGATTTTTGTGAGGGGGAAGAAACTTTGCGACTTTTTTTCGCCACCTTTGATCCATTCCAAAAGATACGATTCGATTTGTTTTATCGTATGTCGGAGATATCCGGTCGAACATTTTCCAGACATCTTCACGTGATGGATCGGTCATTGAATTTCCTTAGGTAGCGCTCAGTTTTATCACAATCAGAGTGCGGTTGTAAACGCTCTTTTTCCTGTACCCCATTTTAGGGATGTATGGTTCTGAATTGATAATAATAATTTTAATTGTATGTATTAATATTATGTTAATATTAATTAGTTATAATATTCGCAATCTTAATGGAGTTAATATGTCTGTGATTTCTGGAATAAGGGTATTAGACCCCAAAGTGCGCGAAACATTTCGTGCTCAATCACCTAGGTCTTGCATGGCTACTTTGGGGAAGATAGTATTTGCCCCCTTAACCATCGCTAAGAGTGCATTTCATTTAGGTAGAACTGTACTTCAAACTGTTTTCCAGCCCTATATTTATCATGCTTCATCAGCTAAATTTAAACAGAAACTGGACTGCGAAAGGCTAGAAAAATCTCGAGAGGATTTGCGTCAAATTGGAGGAAGCACAGTCGCTATTCAAACAACGGATGGGGATTGGATTGAAGCGATGTATTTTGATGTGAATGAATTTAAATCTGCGATGGTTAGCCATGGGGGCAGATTTATTGTGGATCCATCAGGAAAACAGTATCTTCGTTCGTACAGTGATGAATTGACTGAGACCCTTCGCAAGACTATGAAGCTGGAAGGGAGATTTGTTGTGGATCCTGACGTGGAGGATGATCTCGTTTTTGAAGTGGAACTTACAAAGTCAGCGCCATTAGATCCGGAAGTATCTCAAAGACAGGTAATGATTTTGACTCAAGGGAACGGTGGTATTTTTGAAAAAGATCGCGCTAGCGTCGCTGCGACCCTGCTTAAGGGGCAGAGCTGCATGGTATTCAATGTTCGAGGCACTGGCAGAAGTCACGGCAAGCCGAACGAAGACCGGTCATATCGCGATATCGAAGCGGTATACCAATACTTGATTCATAAGGGATTCACCCCTGATCAAATGTGTGTGAATGGGTATTGTTTGGGCGCCGGCTTGGCTGTAGATCTCGCTTCCCGCCATCCTGTCAATCTTATATTGGATCGCCCATTCGCTAGGATTGGAGATGTAATGGCCGATGTGGCTCGCGATTACATTGTTGAGCTAGTCAAATTAGATCCGGAAAATCCGAGAACTCAAATGATCGGAAATTTTACTTCAGATGCTGTTTCCTCTGTGATCGACCATTTTGTTATTAGCTATAATAACAAATCTAAATTGCCTCGAGTGAGAGGCTCAATTCTTTATGTTCATTCTGATAAAGATGAAGTGATTCCTGTCAGAAGCCGGGAGAAAATGAAGGAGGCTCTAAAGGTTTGCCCAAATGCGACCATTCAAACTTCAGATGCATTTGAACATTGCGAGCCTTGGGATGAAGCAACTGAGCAAGTTCATCAAGATCATTCTAGACGTTACGGGATGGCCCGTCGTTATCCAAATACATCTATCCCCCCTTCACTTGCGTTGGACCGCTTATCCAGACACCCAATTTTCCGATTAACAGATACGAAATTCAAGGCTTCCGCCCTAGTTGGGGCTGCAGCTGCAACTGGCGGGGTGCCCGCTGTTGTTACTACATCTGTAGTGCTTGGTGCTAGGGAAGGGTATAAGCGAAGAAAAGCGCTCAAAGACTCTCAAATGGGGATGTGATTCTATAGCTTATAGACTTTTTGTTCGTCGATAGTTTCAGAAGCGAAGCGATTAGGAAAAACATCAATTTCCCGTGCTGGAACAGGATGGGATAGAAGTCGCAGCATCCAATAAAGATAAATCCTACAAGTAATGAGGCAAAGGTCGCGGTTTCAACTGTGATCGGGCTTGTAATTGCCGATTTTAATAGCATTCCTATGAAAAAGAGGAGGGCTGCTACAGAAATAAGCCCGGTTTCACAGGCGAGAAAAAGAAAAATATTGTGAGGCGCGGTAGAGCAAACATAGGCGCGGGTATCTTTTGGAAAATACTGGGTGGCCATTTCAGAAAATTGGGTGTAGCCAAGCCCTAAAAGCGGGTGGTCTTTAATAATCCCAAGTGCTGTAACTTGATGGAATTTCCGAATGTCATCAGAGTCTTTTGCCAAGGGAGTATAACTAATGACCCCGCCGCGTTGGAGGTATTGGTTGTAGAGTAGGGATCCAGAGAGGATAAATGCGATCGCAGCGACAGCTCCAATTTGCTGGAGCTTTTGATTTTTATAGCCCCATTTGTACGCCATGATTAAGAGCCAAATAGCTGTTGCGATCATCCAGCCAAAAAGGGCTGATCTTGAATAGGTGATGCTTAACGCAAAAAACTGAATGGGTATAGTGAGGGATAGTAGCCAATTTCTTTTTTTGGATAGCATGAGAAGAGCATAGGTAGAGATAAGAGAAAGGACCATAAAGCCGCCTAGCACATTCGCATGGGTGAATGTGCCTGATGCGCGGATAACAGCTACAGTCGGAGATGTACGGTGGATTAGCTGATCAATGAGCCAGCGGCTTCCATCGTGGATAGTGAAAATTGTCTGCTGATTGGTTTCGCCAAGGATCCGGAGGCCAAGGGGCGCCTGATTGAAGTATTGGGCAATGGCAACAAGGGTTTGAAAGAGTCCTGCTGCGACTATCGCAATCAAGATATAGCGGGTGATTTTTGTGTCCTCTTCAACGGAAAATGCGTTTGATAGAAAAGAAAATAGGGCGATGGGGGTGAAAAGCTGCAAGAGGCGGGTATAGGGGATTGGGTAATTGAAGAATGGGGAGACGGCAATGGATAAAAGGGCGCATATAAATACAATCCAAAGGGGATTGCCGAACATCTTCTTAAGGGGAATCCGGTACCAGAAGAGCCCAATGCAGAAAAGAGCAAGGGCTATGAGATCGGAAACGTAAAAGTAGATCTTTTTTTCGTAGCTTTGCGATACCTCGAGCCCTTGCGGGATCAGAGTGAGCGAATAAAACCGAAAAAGCTTATCGTATTTATGCTCAATCGGTATCGCAAAGGCTAAAAGGACTAGTAGTCCAATGGAAATCAGTAACTTTTTAGGCATCTCAACGAGAGTGCCGTTTCCTGTCCATTTCCGTCAAATATACTTTTCTTAAACGGATAAAATTCGGCGTCACTTCCACTAGCTCGTCATCAGCGATATAGTCAATCGCCTGTTCGAGGGTGAATTTGCGCGGAGGAGTGAGGATGATGTTCTCATCGCTTCCTGCAGCGCGGACGTTTGTGAGCTGCTTCGATTTAGTTGCATTCACAACCATATCGTTATCGCGTGTGTGCTCTCCGACAATCATCCCTTCGTAAACTTCATCGCCTGGCTTCACAAAGAGTGAGCCACGCTCTTGAAGGTTGAAGAGTCCGTAGCCGTTCGCTTTTCCGCCGCTATTGGAGATGAGAACTCCACGTGCACGTCCAGCCATCTCGCCTTTCCAAGGGGCAAAGACTTCGAAGATAGATGTGAGGACGCCAAGACCTGATGTGCGAGTGAGGAAGTCGTTCCGGTAGCCCATGAGGCCTCTTGTCGGGACGAGGAATTGCATGGTGGTTAAGCCGTGCTCCGATGTCTCGAGAGAGCGCATTTCTCCCTTGCGGCGGGAAAGGTCATCAATCACTGTTCCAGAGAAATTCTCGGGAACTTCGACGTGGACCCTCTCCATAGGTTCCATCAGAACGCCATCAACGGTTTTCGTGATCACTTTCGGTTTGGAAATAGCAACTTCATACCCTTCGCGGCGCATCGCTTCAATCAGGACGGCAAGGTGGAGTTCGCCTCGTCCGCAAACGCGGATGGCGTCGTCGCGGTCTGCGATCTCTTCGATCTTCAGAGAAATATTGGCCCGCTTTTCCTTCATGAGGCGCTCGCGGAGCTTGTTCATCGTTACGTGCTTACCGTCTTTGCCGACAAATGGGCTCGTATTGATGGAGAATTCGACGGACACAGTCGGTTCAGCAAGGGTGATAGGAGGCAATTGGTGGATTTCAGTTGGATCGCAGAGCGTGTCGCCGATCTCAATGTCAGGAATGCCTGAGAGGACAACGATATCGCCTGCGCCTGCATCGTTGATCTCAACTTCTTTCAGTCCAAGGTGGCCTTCAATACGGATGATTTTATGGGTCGTATGGTTCCCGTTTCGGTCGACTCGTGTGACCATGTCGTTTTTCTTGATGGTCCCTTCCAAAATCCGTCCGCAAGCTTGACGGCCTACGTAGTCGTCGTAGCTAAGTGTAGCTGCCTGCATAAGAAATGGGAGCGTGACGTTTCCTGCTGGGGCTGGGGCCTTGCTAAGGATCATCTCAAAGAGGGGGGTTAGGTCTTTTGGCTCGTCTCCGATTTTGTCGATTGCATAGCCGTTGAAGCCCGATGCATAAATATAGGAGAAGTCGAGCTGTTCGTCATTCGCGCCGAGTTCGAGGAAGAGGTCGAAAGTGAGGTTGAGGGCTCGATCTGGGTTTGCGTGGGGACGGTCGATCTTGTTCAATACGACGATTGGCCTTAAACCCATTTTGAGGGCTTGCGAAAGGACGAATCGGGTCTGCGGCATAGGACCTTCTTGGGCGTCGATGAGGAGAAGGACGCAGTTGACCATACCCAATACTCGCTCTACCTCGCCAGAAAAGTCAGCGTGGCCAGGGGTGTCGATGATATTGATCTTGTAATCTTTATAATTGACGCAGGTGTGCTTGGCAAATATCGTGATGCCCCGCTCTTTTTCCTGGTCGTAGCTGTCCATGACCCTCTCAGGGATCTTTTCATGTTCGCGGAAAATGTGGCCTTGTTTTAAAAGGTTATCGAGAAGGGTTGTCTTCCCGTGGTCAATGTGAGCGATGATCGCGATATTGCGTATTTTTTCTGGGTCGTGCATATGGGAGTCAATCTTAAAGAATATAGCATTTAATTTCTAGAGATAAATGGATGAATGGGCTACACTTTGGGCCACTAAATTAGGGCTAATATGGACGAGCAGGAATCCGAATCCCAGACTGGCCGCATCGACGATCTGCTGAAAGAAAAATTGGAAAAAGCTTTCCATACGCAGACATCCAAAGTCCGTTTGCACGATATTGCCAAAATCGCTTGCGAACACTCTCCGATCGACCTTGCCTACGCTGCCAGCCACCTCCCCCCCAATGTCCGTCCTGTCCTCTATGAGAATCTCCCGAATAGGGATGACAAGATCAAATTTTTAGTCAACACAGACAGCGACACCCGCCTGGCCCTTTTCCGCCAGCTCGACGATGTGGAATTGAAGAAAATTTTCGAGCGGATGCCGACTGATGAAGCGGTATGGGTCGTCGACGATATGCCGGAGCGGAGATTCCGCAGGCTGATGGATCTGATCGACTCCAAAAAAGCGAACCGGATTCGGGAGCTGAAAAAGCACGACCGGAAGAGCGCCGGAAGACTCATGACCTCCGAATTCTTCGCTTTCAAGATGGACATGACGATCGGCGAGGCGGCAGCTTACATACGGGACAACCCCCGTATTGATTTTACTAAGGGTATCTTTATTTTAAATCATACCGGCGAGCTTCAGGGCTTTGTCCCCGCCCGGAATATGATGATCAATCCCCACACGACCCCTCTAAGGCAGGTCATGCGTCCAGTTCTCCATAAAGTGACTGTAGATGCGACCCGCGAAGAGGTGATCGACATTGTAGAGCGTTATAAAATTTCCTCACTTCCCGTCGTCGATATCGATAACGAGCTCATAGGGGTTGTTTCCCACGAGGATATCGTTGAGGCGATGGAAGATCTGGCGGATGAGACGATTGCCCGGATGGCGGGTACCAACGAAAAATTCACCTCCCACGATCCTATCCTCCGTAGATTTCTGACCCGGGCTCCCTGGCTCCTGGTGACCCTTTTAGCTGGACTTATTAATGTCGGCGTTATGTCCTCCTTTCAGAAGCATGAAGGGGGCTTTTTGACCTTTGCCCTGTTTTTCGTCCCCCTTATTACGGGTATGTCTGGAAATATAGGTCTGCAGTGCAGTACGGTTCTTGTCCGAATTATGGCGGTCGGCGGTCTTTCGGGCGGCAGCCGCAAAGATATCATTGTGAAAGAACTCCTCAGCGGCCTCTTTACTGGATCGATCTTCGGCGTTGGATGCGGAATCATCGTCTATTTCCTCGATTTCATCAGCGGCAATGCTCTCGGCTCAACAACTCCTGGCGCCGTTTCAGCTATTGTCAGCATTGGACTTATCGGCGGATGCTTTGCTGGAACGTTTCTTGGTGTATTTTCTCCTTTATTCTTCTCGCGAATCGGCGTTGATCCAGCAATTGCTGCAGGTCCAATCGTCACTGCGTTCAACGATTTTCTTTCGATGACCATCTATTTTGTCATCGCTTGGGGTGTTAGTAATTTTTTCTTTTAAATTCCCTTTTTTTGTCATTGAGTTTATGCCCGTTTTCGAGTACGCTGGTTGTATGAAATCACGTACACCGAGAAACTATTCCGGCACAGAAAATCCAGTCAAAAAAATGACCGATTTATTGCCTGATGTGATGTCTGATTTAGGTCGTAAAGTGAAAGATCCGAGAGAAGAAATCTACCAGTTTTGGAAAGATCTCATAGGAGAAAAGATGGCTCCGCTCACCGAACCTGTTTCTTTTGTAGATGGAGTCTTGACGGTGAAAGTGAAAAGTTCTACTCTCTACAGTTTACTAGTGGCACATGAAAGACCGCGCCTCTTAAGCCGGCTTCAAGAGAAATTTTCAATCCGAAATCTAAATTTTCGGGTGGGGTAAAAAAGAGAATGACAACGATGGCTGAAGATAAGAAATATGATGCGAGTTCGATTACTGTATTGGAGGGTCTCCAAGCGGTTCGAGAGCGTCCAGGTATGTATATCGGCGACACACACACAAATGGGCTTCATCAGCTCGTTTATGAAGTGGTCGACAACAGCATCGACGAGGCGATGGCAGGTTACTGCTCTCAAATCATTGTCACCTTGCACACCGATGGCGGAGTCACAGTAGAAGATGATGGCCGCGGTATCCCGATCGAGATCCACGATAAAGAGTCCAAGAAGCAAGGGCGTGATGTAACGGCTCTTGAAGTCGTAATGACCATCCTCCACGCGGGCGGCAAGTTCGACAAGGGTACATATAAGGTATCTGGCGGTCTCCACGGCGTCGGCGTATCTTGCGTAAACGCTCTTTCTAAGAAGTTAGTTGCAACTGTGTGCAAAAATGGGCACATGTATGAGATGACCTTTGAGCGCGGCAAACCGGTAACTGCACTCAAAAAACTCGGCGATACGACGAAGCGCGGTACAAAGATCGAGTTCATGGCCGATGACAAGATCTTCTCAATCACAAATTACGACTACGATATTCTTCTCAAGCGTTTAAGAGAACTCGCCTTTTTAAATAAGGGCATCACGATTCTCTTCCAAGATGAAAGGGATCCAAATCGGGAAGCGGTCCGTTTTAATTACCAGGGCGGCCTAGGTTCATTCGTCTCTTACTTAAATGAGGGTAAAATACCGCTCTTTCCAAAGCCGATCTATTTCCACGGCGTGAAAGAGGGGATCGACGGCCCTGTTGAGTTTGAAGTGGCGATGCAGTGGAACGATACCTATACTGAAAATATCTACACCTACGTCAATAACATAGCGACACGTCAAGGGGGAACCCACTTAACTGGCTTCTCAACTGCTCTGACCCGCGTTTTGAATAATTACATGAAGTCGAACGCGCTTGTGAAGGCAGATAAGATCTCTGTCAGCGGCGACGATATGCGCGAAGGATTGAGCGCGGTCATTTCGGTGAAAGTGCCGAATCCTCAATTTGAAGGGCAAACCAAGCAAAAGCTCGGTAATAACGAGGTTGCGGGTATTGCGCAGGTGATCGTTGGGGAGGGGCTCACTACCTATCTTGACGAGAATCCATCGATTGCCAAATTGATCGTTGAAAAAGCAGTGATTGCCGCACAGGCGCGGGAAGCAGCCAAAAAGGCGCGCGATCTTACCTTAAGAAAGACAGCGCTTGATAGCGCAAGACTTCCAGGAAAGCTCGCTGACTGCCAAGAGCGCGATCCTGCACTTTGCGAGATCTATATTGTTGAGGGAGACTCTGCGGGCGGCTCAGCTAAAATGGGCCGGGATCGTAGATTCCAGGCGATTTTGCCCATCCGCGGTAAGATTTTGAACGTTGAAAAAGCCCGAATTCAGAAAATTCTCCAAAACACGGAAGTATGCGCCATGGTGGCGGCTCTCGGTTGCGGGATCGGCGCCGAGAACTTCAATCTAGCCAAGCTCCGGTACCATAAAATCATCATCATGACGGACGCCGACGTGGACGGTTCTCACATCCGTACGTTGCTATTGACGTTCTTCTATCGCCACATGCCAGCGCTTGTCGAGAGCAACTATATCTATATCGCTAGACCTCCGCTCTTCAAAGTGACCCGTAAGAAGGTGAGCCAATACATCCACTCCGAAAGAGAAATGGACGAGTATTTATTGCAGCTCGGTTTAAGCGATATTTTAGTCCGCAGAGCAGGCAGCGAGAAGTCTTATGACAAAGATCAGACTGTGCAGCTGATGGATTTGATTATGGATGTCGAAACTTTCATTAGCTCAATTGAACGGAAAGGGGTCCCTTTCCGCGAGTTCGCTGCAGCTAAAAAAGGGGAACAGTATCCTCAGTATCAAGTGGCTCTTGGCGACAAGCTCCAATTCATCTACAACGAAGCCGAATTGATGGAGTTTAAGAAAGAGAACGAAGAAAGACAGAAGCTGATCCATGAAGAGACTCTTGCCTCAATTCCTGCCGAAGAGGTGACTGAAGAGATGCGGACACTGACTATTAAGGCGCTTGCCTTCATGGAGCTCTATGACGTCAATAGACTCATTGCTCTTCACGAGAAACTGGCTGGATACAACATAAAACTCGACCAGTATTTGATCGCAAGCGGCGATCTATTTGAGGTATTGGAAGAGGGCGGAAAAACGACGATGTGGCATACGCTTCGCGAGCTCATCGACGCAATCCGAAGCAACGGCCGAAAAGGTGTGGAAGTACAACGGTATAAGGGTCTTGGTGAAATGAACGCCGACCAACTTTGGGAAACAACAATGAATCCAGCGGTCCGTACCCTGGTCAAAGTGACGATCCCCGATGCGATTGCAGCCGACCGGATGTTCTCCATGTTGATGGGCGAAGAAGTGGAACCGCGCAGAGCCTTTATTGAGACTCATGCGCTTTCAGTCAAGAATTTGGATATTTAAGGGTTTTCATGTCGTATACAAAAGATGAGTCGATTGTACCGCGCAATGTCGAAGAAGAGATGAAGGAGAGTTACCTTCGTTATTCGATGTCGGTTATTATTTCACGCGCTCTTCCGGATGTGCGAGACGGCCTCAAACCGTCCCAGCGCCGCATCCTCTACGCCATGAGGCAGCTCAATTTGACGCCTGGCGCGAAACACCGTAAATGCGCCAAGATATCGGGCGATACTTCGGGCGATTACCACCCTCACGGCGAAACGGTTATTTACCCAACGCTTGTCCGTCTTGCTCAAGACTGGGTCATGCGCTATACCCTTATCAACGGCCAGGGTAACTTTGGATCGATTGACGGAGATCCACCTGCCGCGATGCGTTATACAGAAGCGCGCCTCACTGTGGCTGCAATGGCTCTTATGGAAGACCTCGACAAAGAAACGGTCGATATGGTCCCCAACTATGACGAGACCAAAGACGAGCCGACTGTATTTCCAGCTAAATTCCCGAACCTCCTTTGCAACGGCTCCTCAGGGATTGCCGTGGGTATGGCGACCAATATCCCGCCTCACAACTTAGTTGAGCTGATCGATGCCACACTCCTGGTTCTAGACAACCGGAATACGACGATCGATGAGATCATGAAAGTGATGCCAGGTCCTGACTTTCCTACAGGCGGTATCATTTGCGGATACCGCGGGATCAAAGAGGCCTACCATACAGGGCGGGGCAAACTCATGCTCCGCGCAGAAATGCGGGTCGAAGATATTGCGAACAACCGTCAGCAGATTGTCGTCGATGAAATTCCCTACAACGTCAACAAGTCTAGGCTGATTGAGCGGATCGCTGAATTGATCAACGAAAAGACGATCACGGGCCTTTCAGACATCCGCGATGAATCGGATAAAGACGGCCTTCGTATCGTTCTTGAAATGAAACGGGGCGAACTCTCCGACGTGATCATTAACCAGCTCTATAAAAATAGCGACCTGCAGATCACTTTCGGCTGCAACATGCTTGCGCTTGACCACGGCCTTCCACGGACGATGAACGTCAAGCACTTCATGTCTGCTTGGATCGACCACCGAATTGAAGTGATCCGCCGTAGAACTCGCTTTGAGCTTGCAAAAGCCGAAGCGCGCGCCCACATCCTTGAAGGCTACCTGAAAGCTCTCGACCACCTCGACGAGGTTGTTAAAGTGATCCGCGCCTCATCAAGTAGAGATGCGGCACGCACCGAGTTGATGATGCGTTTCAACCTCTCTGAGAAGCAGGCGAATGCCGTTCTAGACCTCCGCCTCTATCAACTGACAGGCTTGGAAGCTGAGAAGCTCGAAGCTGAGTACAAAGATCTCCTCATGAAAATCGCCCATTTTAGAGCGGTTTTGGCCTCAGAAGAGCTCGTCCGCGGAGTGATCCGGGAAGAACTCGAAGAAGTCAAACGGGGACATAAGTCTGAGCGTAAAACCAAGATCGTTGCTGCAGAAGGGGAATTCGCAATGGAAGACCTCATTGCCGATGAGCAAGTGGTTATTGCGATCTCCAACGACGACTACATTAAGCGTATGCCGATCGACATGTTCCGCGAACAGCGCCGAGGAGGCGCCGGCGTCACGGGAATGGAGATGAAAAAAGAGACCGACATTTTGAAAAACATCTATGTCGCCTCTACGCACGATTACCTCCTCATTTTCACAACACTTGGCCGTTGCTACTGGACGAAAGTTTGGCAGATCCCTGATGCGGGCAGACGAACTAAAGGTCGTCCGATTATCAATCTCCTTGAAGACCTCAGCGAGAATGAGAAAGTGGCTGCAATTCTTAAAGTGAAGACTTTTGAAGAAGAAGGCGCATCGATCCTCCTCGCCACCAAAAATGGCGTTGTGAAGAAGACTGAGCTATCGGAATTCAGCAACCCAAGACGAAAAGGGGTATACGCCCTCAACATCGACGAAGGGGACGAGCTCATTGCTGCCCGCATGACCCATCCGGCACAGCAAATCATGCTCTTTACCCGCAACGGGATGGCTGTCCGCTTTGATGAATCGCTCGTCCGCTCCGTCGGCAGAGTGGCCCGCGGCGTACGCGGCGTGACTCTCAGGAATGAGACTGACAAGGTTGTGAGCTGCGAAGTAGTGACTCCAGAAGAGAATATCCTCGTTGTCTGCGAAAACGGGTTTGGCAAGAGATCTAAAGTCGATGATTTCCGCCAGACTAACCGTGGCGGCGTAGGCGTCCGTTCGATCATCACTTCTGAAAGGAATGGAATGGTTGTCGGAGCTCTCAGCGTCACCGACTCTGATGGCGTACTCCTTATGTCTGCAGAAGGGCAAGCAGTCCGGATCCCGATGCGGGATGTCCGCGTTATGGGCAGGTCGACACAAGGCGTCCGTCTCGTTAATCTCAAAGACGAAGACGATCTCGTCGTCGGCGCTCAGAAGATCGAAGCAGTTGCAGAATTGCCCGAGATCAAGCCCGAATCATAATCTTTCCCGCGGGGAGGCAAACTCCCCGCTTTCAATAAATTCTTAATCTTGATAAGTTCTCCGCTCCTCAACAACCAAGGAGTGTTTTATGGCTTCAATGACCGTTAGTTCAGCCACAGCAGCTTATGCTGGTGTTTCTCGCCAATTTCCTCAGATTGACATGTCCAATCCAGCAGATAGTTTCTTCAAATTGATCCGCACTGGAAAATATCAAGATAGCGAAACCGAATATGGGGCAAAAACCTTGTCGTTACCCACAAATGTTAAGCAAATATTTTGAATCCTCAACAGCCCATGCTCATGCCAAGCTCCACTCCTCTGCGCATATCTCGCAGTCTGAGCCACCCATACCAGAGAGTCTGCCATCCAGGATTGCCGTCTGAT